>JAGARW010000185.1 GCA_017621975.1 Lachnospiraceae bacterium
GGCGATCCCGTCAATTTAGAAAACGATTGTATTGCGAAATATGTAGAAAAACTGCTCGGCGCAGGAGTCGCCAAAGAAGAGACCGCCGGAGAGCCGCGCGGCGGCAAACTGACAGAATCGTTTCTTGCGGAAAACGGGTTTTTATAAGGAGGAGGATTCGGGTGTCAAAAGGTTTTATTGAAAACTGGTATTGTTAAATTACACAATATATTTGATTGACTGTGCCTGCACAGCCCGGAACAGGAAATAAAATATATTGTACAATTTGACCAGGCATCGTAAAAATAAAACCTTTTGACACCCGAATCAGAGGAGACAATCAAACGCAATCGAAGAGAAAGGAGATCGGGGCGAAAGGGCTGCGGAACGGAGGAAAGAATGGAAGGAAGATTAGAGGAAAGAATGGAAGAAAGAATGGAAGAAAGATTAGAAGGATTCGGAACGGTCGAAGAGGCGCTTAAGGAGCTGAAAAAAGGGCGCGTTATTATGGTAACAGACGACGAGGAGAGGGAAAACGAAGGAGATTTTATATGTGCGGCGCAGTTTGCAGACTGCGCAAACGTTAATTTTATGGCGTCCGTTGGAAAGGGACTGATCTGTATGCCGATGAGCGGGGCGTACTGCAACGCCCTGATGCTGCCGCAGATGACGGCGGACAATAGCGACAATCATGAAACGGCGTTTACCGTATCGATCGATTATATCGGGACGACGACGGGGATTTCCGCCGTCGAGCGGAGTATGACGGCGATGCGGTGCGTCTGTGAGGACGCGCGTCCTGAAGATTTCCGCAGACCGGGACATATGTTTCCGCTGCGGGCAAAGAAAAACGGGGTATTGGAGCGTCCGGGACATACGGAGGCGACGGTCGATCTGATGCGTCTGGCAGGGCTGAAGGAATGCGGGCTTTGCTGCGAGATCATGAGGGAGGACGGAACGATGATGCGGACGAAGGAGCTGCTTGCGCTTGCAAAAGAGCACGGGCTTGTCTGCATTACGATCAAATCATTGCAGGAATACAGAAAACGCACGGAAAAGTTTGTCAGCCGGGAAGCGGTAACGAAGCTGCCGACGAAATACGGTGATTTCACGGCATATGCTTATGTGAATATACTGAACGGCGAGCATCATGTGGCGCTTGTCAAGGGCGAGATCGGCGACGGGACGGATCTGCTCTGCCGGGTACATTCGGAATGTCTGACCGGGGATGCGTTCGGTTCCGCCAGATGCGACTGCGGACAGCAGCTGGAAGCCGCTATGCGCCGGATCGAAAACGAAGGACGAGGCATTCTTCTTTATATGAGGCAGGAAGGTCGGGGCATCGGACTTGTCAATAAGCTCAAAGCGTATGCGCTTCAGGACGCTGGAATGGACACCTTGGAAGCAAATCTTGCGCTTGGTTTTGCCGGAGACGAGAGGGAATATTATATCGGCGCACAGATTCTGCGCGATCTCGGCGCAAAATCCCTGCGGCTTTTAACGAATAATCCCGATAAAATTTATGAGCTTGCGGATTACGGCATGGAGATCAAAGAGCGCGTGCCGATTCAGATCGAGGCGGGAAAATACAACCGCTTTTATTTGCGGACAAAGCAGTTAAAAATGGGGCATATGGTCGATTATGAGGCCGGATGAAACAAAGACAGAAAAGAAAAAGCAGAAAGCAGGAGGATTGTTATGAGAACGGTAGAAGGAAAACTGGTAGCGGAAAACATGAGGGTCGGTATCGTGGCGTCGAGGTTTAACGAGTTTATTACCTCGAAGCTGCTTAGCGGCGCGGTCGACGCGCTGCGCAGGCACGAGGTGCCGGACGACGATATCGTGACGGCGTGGGTGCCGGGTGCGTTTGAGATTCCGGTCATTGCAAAAAAAATGGCGGAGAGCGGGAAATATGACGCGGTCATTTGTCTCGGAGCAGTAATACGCGGAACGACGTCGCATTATGATTACGTCTGCAATGAAGTGTCCAAAGGCATTGCGCAGGTGTCGATGGCAAGCGGCATTCCGGTACTGTTCGGCGTACTGACGACCGAAAACATCGAGCAGGCGATCGAAAGAGCCGGAACAAAGGCGGGAAATAAAGGAGCGGAATGCGCAAACGGAGCGATCGAAATGGTCAATCTGATCCGCGCGCTGGAAGAGTAGAGAGCTTTAAGCAGAGCGTCGGTTGAGAAAATATATGATATGACAGTTGTAGAAAACAACGGATATCGTGTATACTATCATTTAGAAAGTGCCGGGAGACTAACTTTCCCGGCATTTATTAATGGAAAAGAGGGAAAAGCATATGCGGATTGGAATGGGATACGACGTTCATAAATTGACAGAAGGACGAAAGCTGATTATGGGAGGCGTGGAAATACCGTATGAAAAGGGGCTGCTCGGCCACTCGGATGCGGATGTGCTTCTGCACGCGGTCATGGACGCGCTGCTTGGAGCGGCGGCGCTTGGCGATATTGGCAAGCATTTTCCGGATACGGACGACGCTTACAAAGGGATTTCCAGTATGGAGTTGCTGAAAAGAGTAGGCGGGCTTCTGGAAGAAAACTGTTTTTTTATTGAAAATATCGACGCGACAATCATTGCTCAGGCGCCGAAGATGCGTCCGCATATCGATACGATGCGCGCAAATATTGCGGCGGCGCTCGGTATTGAAATAGAACAGGTCAACGTCAAGGCGACGACGGAGGAAGGGCTTGGCTTTACC
>JAGARW010000186.1 GCA_017621975.1 Lachnospiraceae bacterium
CATTTCCTTCTTCCAGCACCTTAGTAAATCCATCCGGCATATAATGGATACATTCCTCCGTAAACATATTTATATCAACAGTACAGATACTATCCTCATTACCTTCGTTTACAAAATAGGTTTCATCCCACTCCTTAATACCGAACCTTGATATATTTGCTGACAATCCAATCACCCCGGTCGTCAATAATGTTCCCGCAGCCACAACACCAATAATAGCCGCAATTTTCTTTGCAGTACAAACCTTCTTTTTGGGAGTATATGTTTCAAAAAGATTTGCCATTTTCGCTTCAAACTCCGGTGAAAATGTATGCATCTCTGCATTTTGCATTTCCTCCTGTACTTCTTTTTCCTTAACTTCCATAACAGCTTTCATGGCACTCGCCATTTTTCTTCTTAGTTTTGGATTTTGGTAAATCGGATCATCCCACCAACTTTCGCCATCATCTTTTAAGTATTTTTTTCTTTGCATAAAATGTCCTCTCTTTATATTTAGTTTTTAGTCCAAAAATCTTGCTATTTTACCTTCACTATATATAACGTTTGAAATTTCATTTTGTTTCATGTTTTTTTATTTTACAAAAGATTTTTTACGTTCTTTTACATAAGTAATTCTCACTCCAACACAATCGTCAAAATCTCCGGCGGATTGAACACCCTCACGGGAATCACCGAATTCCCGATGCCTGTGCCCACATACATCTCCATATCCTCCGTCTCATACACGCCCACCGTATACTTCGGCCAAAAGCCCTGCCCCGGCGCATACACGCCGCCTACAAAAGGAATACGGAACTGTCCGCCGTGGGCATGCCCGGACAGGCACAAATCCACTTCGTACTGGTCATACAGTTCCAGATATTCCGGACGGTGGGATAAAAGCAGCAGAAAATCATCCTCTGCAATCCCCTCCATCACATCATCCAGCATAGCCTCCATGCGCTCCGCATTGGTGTCATAATAAGCATATTTCGGGTCCTTGTACAGTGTGGATGGGTCCTGAATACCTGCAATATAAATTTTTTCACCATTATTTTCCAAAGAAACCTCAGTTACTTCATTATTAATAATGTGAACACCCAATTCTTCCAGCGCTACCTTGAAGGCATTCTTTTCCGGATTATCCAGCAAAATCATCTCGTGATTACCATAAATAAAATAGACCGGCGACAGCGCCACCAGCTTTTCCATCAATTCCAGCGTCAGCGCCTCTCCACCCACACCGTGACTGGCGTAGTATTTAGAGTCCACCAAATCTCCTGTAATACAGATTACATCCGGCTCCTGGGCTGCAGTCTTTTCATAAATCAACTGCCCCTGTGCTTCACTTCTCACGGAATGAATGTCGGTAAGCTGCACAATGCGGTATCCACCGAAACTCTCAGGAACGTCCTCGCCACTGTGCACATAGGTATGTACCACAATATTACTATTCCAATATATATTCCAAATGACAGAAACTGCCAAAATTAACAAAACCAAAAACCAATACTTCTTTTTCATATTCCATTCACTCACTGTAAAACTAAATATTTACCGCACCTGCCCGTATAACAGACATGCCCATTTATTCAGTATATGCTCCTGTAAAAATAAAAAGAACTCGCAAAAAGCCCGTTGCAACAGACAGTCTGCGAGATTCTTCCTGAAAATAAATATTATGCTTCAATTGCTGCATTAATCTTTGCCAATAATTCATCTGCGTCAATGCCATGTACCATAGCAGCTTCTTCTAAAGTTTCCATCTGAGCAGATGGGCAGCCGATGCAGTGCATGCCGATTTCGAATAAAACCGGAATAATGTCCTGGCTAACCTGAAGAGCCTGTCCAATAGTCATGTCCTTTGTAATCTTTGCCATGTCAATTCCTCCTAAAAAATATTCTGTTACTTAGTATAATACTTTCCCCGATTTCATGCAAGTATACAATTATTATTTCTGCCTGTTCTAATATACTATTTACAAAGAGTTTGCTTCCGACTTACGCCGAATTGTATATAAAATTCAGAATTTTTTGGCACATTTAACAAAATTTTAATTACTTTCCCCCGCTTGTATAGAAAAAAGTACACTCTATCCGCTTGACTAAGAACCGACTGAATCATATAATAAAAGCATAGGGAAGAAGCAAAATTCCATTACTATATTAACCAATTAATTTCATTTAACAGGAGGCTTTTCAAATGAGACCAGAATGGACAGATTTTGTAGGCGGCAAATGGGTAAACGAAATCAACGTACGTGATTTCATCCAGAAGAACTACACTCCTTATGACGGAGACGAGTCCTTCTTAGCAGGTCCTACACAGAACACAAAAGATCTGTGGGCTATGGTACTTGATTTACAGAAAAAGGAGCGCGAGGCCGGCGGTGTTCTCGATATGGACACAAAGGTAGTTTCTACTATCACTTCTCACGGTCCTGGATACTTAGACAAGAGCAAAGAAACGATCGTTGGTTTCCAGACAGATAAGCCTTTCAAACGTTCTCTGCAGCCTTACGGCGGTATCAGAATGGCTGAAAAAGCTTGCTCTGACAATGGTTATGAAGTTGATCCTGAAATCAGCGAGTTCTTCTCTACACACAGAAAAACACATAACGCTGGATGCTTCGACGCATACAATCAGGAAATGAGAGCTTGCCGTACATCCCACATCATCACAGGTCTTCCGGATGCATACGGACGCGGACGTATCATCGGCGACTACAGACGTGTTGCTCTGTATGGTATCGATTTACTGATCGAAGACAAGCAGGCTCAGAAGGATTCTACAGGACGCGTTATGACAGACGACGTAATCCGTCTTCGTGAAGAGCTCTCCGAGCAGATGACAGCTCTGAAGATGATGAAGGAAATGGCTGCTTCTTATGGCTGCGATATTTCCAAACCGGCTACTAACGTACAGGAAGCGATCCAGGCAGTTTACTTCGGTTATCTCTGCGCAGTAAAAGAGCAGAACGGCGCGGCTATGTCTCTTGGACGTACCTCTACATTCCTTGACTGCTATGCACAGAGAGACCTTGCAAACGGCACGTTTACAGAAGAGCAGATTCAGGAGTTCGTAGATCACTTTATCATGAAATTACGTTGCGTTAAATTCGCTCGTACGCCTGAATACAACCAGATTTTCGCAGGCGATCCTGTATGGGTAACAGAATCCCTTGGCGGCGTTGGTGTTGACGGACGTCACATGGTAACAAAGATGAGCTTCCGTTACTTACACACATTAGAGAACCTTGGCGCCAGCCCGGAACCGAACTTAACAGTTCTCTGGTCTACAAGACTTCCTGAAAACTGGAAGAAATACTGCGCTAAGATCTCCATCACAACATCTTCCATCCAGTATGAGAACGATGACCTTATGAGAGTAACTCATGGCGACGACTATGGTATCGCTTGCTGCGTATCCTCTATGGTAATTGGTAAGGAAATGCAGTTCTTCGGCGCTCGTGCTAACCTCGCTAAGTGCTTACTGTACGCTTTAAACGGCGGTATTGATGAAGTTACAAAGAAACAGGTTGGACCGAAGTATCGTCCTGTTGAAGGCGACGTTCTTGATTATGATGATGTTTACGCTAAATTCATGGATATGATGGAATGGCAGGCAGACGTATATGTAAATACACTGAATATCATCCATTACATGCATGATAAATATTGCTATGAAAGAGCGGAAATGGCTCTGCATGACAGAGACGTAAAACGTTACTTCGCAACAGGTGTTGCTGGTCTTTCCATCGTTGCTGACTCTTTATCCGCAATCAAATACGCTAAGGTAGAAGTTGTTCGTGACGAAGACGGCGTTATCGTTGACTTCAAGACAACCGGTGAATTCCCGAAATATGGTAATGATGATGACCGCGTAGACCTGATTGCTCAGGATATCGTTCATAAATTCATGACAGCGATCAGAAGACATCATACCTACAGAAACGGTGTTCCGACAACATCTATCCTGACAATTACTTCTAACGTAACATATGGTAAAGCAACGGGTAACACACCTGACGGACGTAAGAAAGGTCAGCCTTTCGCTCCGGGCGCTAACCCAATGCACGGACGCGATACTCATGGTGCAGTAGCATCTCTGTCTTCCGTATCCAAACTTCCGTTCAAGGATGCACAGGATGGTATTTCCAATACCTTCACGATCATCCCTGGAGCGCTTGGTAAAGAAGATCAGGTATTCTCCGGCGACATCGAGATCGATCTTAACAAATAATAGCGACAAACTTTTGCAGGGAGGGAAATACAATGGACAATAAGCAGGTAGAAGACCTTGTAAAGATGCTGGACTCCGGCATGGCTATGGGTGTAGGACATGTGAATGTCGATACCGATATTACAAGCAGTGAAGCTACTACTGTTCAGACAATGGGATGTACGGATTGCTCCAGAACCCCGTTGGCATGCAGTGTACCTACCCTGCATCAGGGTCTTGACGATTATCAATAACTAACTTTTAAATCTTAAAGGAGGAATATTACTATGGCAGCAAATGCAGCTCAGGTTGACAACCTGGTATCTTTATTAGACGGTTATGCAACAAAAGGTGGTCATCACCTCAACGTTAACGTATTAAACAGAGATACTTTACTGGACGCTCAGAAGCATCCGGAAAATTATCCTCAGTTGACAATCCGTGTTTCCGGATATGCAGTTAACTTCATTAAATTAACTCCGGAACAGCAGGCTGATGTTATCTCTCGTACATTCCATGAGAGCATCTAATAACTGACAGTCATCAAACCCCCGGAATTTTTATTCCGGGGGTTTTTATCAGCATAGAAAAATATTCTCATGGAGGTAACATAAATGAGCGGTAGAATTCATTCTCTGGAATCTTTCGGTACCGTCGATGGTCCCGGCGTGCGTTACGTCGTATTTGTACAGGGCTGTCCTATGCGCTGCGCCTATTGCCATAATCCCGATACATGGGAAATGAACGCAGGCACGGTGATGGAGGCATCCTACATCCTGGAACAGTACGAACGCAACGTCAGCTTCTATAAGGACGGCGGCATCACCGTTACAGGCGGAGAGCCTCTGATGCAGGTTGATTTTCTAATTGAACTGTTCACGCTTGCAAAGCAGAAAAATATCCACACCTGTATCGACAGCTCCGGTATCGCTTTCAATCCGAACAACGCAGCATGGATGGAAAAACTCGACAAGCTGCTGACCATGACAGACCTCGTCATGCTCGACATTAAGCATATCGATCCGGAAAAGCACAAAGAACTGACCTCACAGCCAAATGATAAAATACTTGCCTTTGCGGAATATCTTTCCGAAAAAGGCATCGACATCTGGATTCGCCACGTGATTGTGCCCGGCATTACAGACGACGACAAATATCTTTATCAATTAGGCTACTTTATCGGCGGTCTCAAAACGTTAAAGGCATTGGATGCGCTTCCTTATCATACGATGGGTAAGGCAAAATATGAAAAGCTCGGTATCCCGTATAAGCTCGAAGGCGTTGAACCAATGGATAAAACAAAGCTTGTTGAGAAAAAGCAGGTGATTCTTGACGGTATTAAGGCGCGCCGCGCTGACGATGCAAAAACGAACGCATAGTTTCCTTTATTTTTTACTTGTATTCATCATACATTTGTATTAAAATGAATTTACGGTAATTGATAAGAAAATATCAATAACAATATGATTTAAGGAGGACAATTATTATGGCATATGTAATTAGTGACGGTTGTGTAAGCTGTGGAGCTTGTGAAGGACAGTGCCCTGTTGGCGCTATCAGCATGGGTGATACTCAGTTCCAGATCGATCCTGATAAATGCATTAGCTGCGGTTCCTGCGCAGGCGCTTGCCCGACAGGTTCTATCTCTGAAGAGTAATTCTCTCTTTTCAGACAACAAAATACGAAAGATTGAAAAGCGCTCAGAAAAACGAGCGCTTTTTTCTTTTCTCCTTTTTTTCCGCCTTTTCCCGCAGCATAACGTCGATCTGTCTGTAATGCTCTTCCTCGCGCGCAAGACGCTCCTTTTCCCGCTCGTCCTCGCGTTCTTCCTGCGCCCGGAACTGATAGTCCAGCTCTTTCAAAATGCTCTCCTTAAGCTCTTCCGCAAAGCTTTCATTTCCTTCCCGAATCGCCTCTATCATCATATTTTTCAACAATATCTGCAAGCGGTAGGATTTGTCCTCCCGTGACAGCTCCTGCTGCGTCTCCTGAACTCTTACTTCCTGCTTCGAAACAACCGCCGGCTGTTCCCTTTCCTTTGTCTCGCCTTTCAGTTCCTGCATTTGCGCGCACAATCCCTGCGCCTGCGTTCCTTTCAGTTCTGACTGTACTTGCTGTTCTGCTTTTCTTCTCTGCTCTGATTGTGTTTGCTGTTCCGCTTGGCTCCTCTGCTCTGACTGCAGCGCCCTGCGAATCGCTTTTAGCTGAAAGCCCTGCTCCTTCATATCCTTGACCCGCTTCAAGCGGTTGACGTCCTCTGCCGTGTAATACCGGTGTCCCAGTTTGTTGCGCTTGATCGGCAGCCCCAGCTCGTCCTCCCAATAGCGCAGCACATGACTCTCCACCTGTACCTGCTTCGCTGCGTCTGAGATCATATAAACCTTTTCCATATCTATTCTCCTTTCCTATCTGCAAAAATAGCAGCCATGAAATAACTGTGAAACAAAACGGAGTCATTTCCTATAAAACAAAAAAGGACCGCTTTCTCGCTGTCCTCTTTCGTAAACTCTTTATTTTTGAATATTGGCAAATTTCGTGTAGTCCGGCAGCCACGCCAGATTCACCGTACCGATCGGACCGTTTCTCTGCTTCGCAGTGATAATCTCCGCAACGCCCTTAATATCGGTATCTTTGTTATAGTAATCGTCGCGGTAAATAAACATAACAACGTCGGCGTCCTGCTCGATCGCTCCCGACTCTCTCAGATCGGAAAGCATCGGTCTGTGATCAGGTCTCTGCTCAACCGCGCGGCTAAGCTGGGACAATGCGATCACCGGTACGCTCAATTCCCTTGCGAGCGCTTTCAGCGAACGGGAAATATCAGAAATCTCCTGCTGTCTGGAATCGGTTCTGCTGCCGCCTCCTGACATGAGCTGTAAATAATCGATAATCACAAGCTTTAAATCATGCTCCAGCTTATATTTACGGCATTTAGAGCGCAATTCCGAAATACTGATACCCGGCGTATCGTCAATAATAAGACTGGATCTGCCAATCACGCTGGCGCTCTCGATCAGTTTCTCCCATTCGGAATCACTCAGATTACCGGTCCGGATATGCTGCGAATCGACCTTTGACTCAAGGGAAAACAGACGGTTGACGAGCTGTTCCTTTGACATTTCCAGACTGAAAATCGCAACCGCCTGATTCTGCTTAAAAGCCACGTATTCCGCGATATTCAGCACGAACGCCGTTTTTCCCATAGACGGTCTCGCCGCTACGAGAATCAGGTCGGAGGGCTGCATTCCGGCGGTCCTGTAATCAAGATCAATAAAGCCTGTCGGAATCCCCGTTACGACGCCATTATTTTTCGAAGCAATCTCAATCTTTGTCATGGCGTTCATGACAACTTCCCTGATCGGAACAAAATCGCCGCTGTTCCTCTTCTGAATCAGATCAAAGACCTTTTTCTCGGTACTCTCCAAAATCTGTTCCAGATTTTCCTTGCCTGCATAGCACGTATTGGCAATTTCCTCATTGATACGAATCAGCTTACGCAGCGTTGCCTTTTCCGCTACAATGTCTGCATAATATTTAACATTTGCCGAAGTCGGAACTGCAGTAATAAGATCGCGTACAAACTCAAGGCTGCTGATCTCCGGCGGGACATCCTTTTCCTTCAATCGATTCTGAAGAGTAATCAGATCTACCGGCTTCCCTTCGTCATTCAGCTCCACCATTGCCTCAAATACGATTCCATACTGTTTCCCGTAAAAATCTTCACCGTGAAGAATTCCGGCAGCCGTAACAATGGCTTCCTTGTCCATAATCATAGAACCGATTACCGACTGTTCCGCTTCTACGCTATGAGGCAATACCCTTTTTAGCAGGGCTTCTTCCATTACTGCCATCGTTCTCCTCCAGTTTGAAGCGTTTTACGCCTAATTTTCTTCCTGTACCTTTACTTTTAATTTGCCGCTCACCTGCGGATGCAGCTTTACCGTCACTTCATATACGCCGAAGCTCTTAATCGGTTCTGCAAGCTGTATCTTCTTTTTATCTACTGTCATGCCGCACTGATCTTTTGCCGCCTGTGCGATCTCCTTTGTCGATACGGAGCCGAATACCTTTCCGCCCTCGCCGCCCTTCATCTTAACAATAACTTCCTTTGTTTCCATTTCCTTTGCAAATTCTTTGGCGGCTTCGAGCTGCTCTTTTGCAATCTTCTCTTCATTTGCTTTCTGAAGCTTCAAGTCATTGAGATTTTTGCTGTTCGCTTCAACGCCAAGCTTCTTTGGAAGGATATAATTTCTCGCATATCCGTCGTTGGCTTCAATGATCTGCCCCTTCTTACCAAGACTCTTAACGTCCTCTAATAATATGATCTTCATGTTAAGTCACCTTCTTCTATCATTCTGTCTAATGTATTTTTAATTACCTTAACCGCTTCCTTCAGAGAAATATCTTCCATCTGTGTACCGGCAATATTCATGTGCCCGCCGCCGCCGAGACGCTCCATAATGACCTGAACGTTGACCTCGTCGATCGAACGCGCGCTGACATAGATTTTCCCCTGATACGCCGTCAAAATAAAGCTTGCCTTAATGCCTTTGATATTCAGCAATTCATTTGCCGCCTGCGCGCCGAGAATCGTCGGACTTTTCACGCCGTCGCTTGAGCACACGGATATTGCATAATTTCCGCGGTAAATCTCCGCCTGACTGACTGCGTCCGCCTTTGTCTTATATTCCAGAACATCCTCTCGAAACAGCTTCCGCACTCTCGTTACATCAGCGCCGTTTCTACGCAGATACGCCGCCGCTTCAAACGTACGCACGCCCGTCTTTGTCGTAAAGTTATTCGTATCAATGATGATACCCGCATACATACTGTCCGCTTCTTCACTTCTCGGGCGGATTCCTTCTTTGATATACTGTAATATCTCCGTTACCATTTCACATGCCGAGGAGGCGTATGGTTCTACATAGGATAACGTTGCATTCTCGATCGTTTCCGCACCCTGCCTGTGATGGTCAAGTACAACGATCGACTTGCATAAGCGCAAAAGCTCCGGGCATTCCGTAATACTAGGCTTATTGACGTCTACAACAATCAATACTGTATTGTTTCCCGCAGACTCTACCGCCTGCGCGCTGTCAATAATCATATCAGGCTCATATTCAGGATTATTTTGAAACATATCAAGCAGCGGTCTGACCGACGTCGTTACATCATTGATAACAATGTGCGCTTTACGGCTCAGCGATTTTGCAATACGGTAAATACCGATCGCAGCGCCAAAGCTGTCCACATCCGCCAGTCTGTGCCCCATGACAATAACCTTATCCTTGGAAGAAATGATCTCATTCAGCGCATGCGCCTTAACCCGCGCTTTCACACGCGTATTTTTTTCTACCTGCTGGCTTTTGCCGCCATAGTAAGTCAACGAATCCGACGTCTTGACAACCGCCTGATCGCCGCCTCGTCCAAGCGCCAGATCGATTGCCGTACGTGAAAATTCATAATTCTGCGCGTAGGTCAGACCGTCCAGACCGATGCCGATACTCAGCGTGACCGCCATTTCATTACCGATGTTGACTGTCTTAACATCGTCCAAAAGATCAAACTTGCTTTCTTCCAACTGCAGCACCGACTCCTTACGCAGAATCACAAGGTATTTGTCCTTTTCCATCTTCTTTGTAATACCGTCCAATGCGGCAATATATTTGTTGACCTTTCGGTCGATCAGGGCAATCAAAAGAGAACGTCTGACTTCTTCTACGCTCTCAAGAGCCTCTTCATAATTGTCAAGGTAAATCATCCCGACCGCCAGAGACTGATTGTCATTTTCCCTTAAGGCAATTTTAAGAGCCGTCTCATCATACAGATATAATGCGATCAGGTACCCTTTGTAATTCGGTTCCTGAAAAATATCGCTGTTCGCCGCCATGTCCCGCAGTGAAACCCGTTTCATCTTTGCCGTAAATTCTAATTCCTCGAACTCCAGCTCTGTCTCCGTCTCATCTTCCTCATCCGGGAGCCTGTCCTTTGTCAGCGCCGGGAAAAGCGTCGTAATAGACTTATGGTAACCCTTTTCTTTATGCACAACGGTTTCAAACGCTTTATTCGTCCAGATTACTTTGCCCGCTTCGTCAAGAAGCGCATATGGAATCTCCATCTCCCGCAGAAGACGTTTCTGAATCTGTCCGTACTGCGTTGCAAAGCTGATCAGTTCATTCATAATGACCGGCTTATTGTAAAACATCAGGATAAAGACAACCGCAAAGTAAAACAGAAGCGCTACGGTCAGCAAAAGGCCGGAACGGTAATCCATCAGATAAATTCCCAAGTTCGCAAATACAAGCAAAATACCAAGCATTAAAGAACTCTGCAGATAGATTCTTAATCTTCCTTTTATCTTAATTCTCTTTTTCATGTTCTGCTCCTAAACAGAAATACATATAAAGTATTATACGAGAATAAGTATAACATTTTTTGCCTTTAAATGCCATAGTATTATCCTGTCAAATATAAGGATGTTTTGTATAAATATGGTTTCTTTTATCAAAAAAGAGCGCTGCCGAATGCCTTTTGGCGCGCCCTTTTCAGATCATGTCTTTTTTATTTTTCTCCCTGCCTTGCTTTTAATTTTTTCTCTCCCCATGATTGCAGCATCGTAAGAATCGTACAAAACAGCAGATAAATCAATGCTACCTCGCAATAAAGCGCCAGAGGTTCATATGTTTTTGCAGCGATCCGCTGTGTCACCATAAACATTTCCGTCACCGTAATATTTGCGGCAAGCGAGGTATCTTTCAACAACCCGATAAAAGAGTTGAACAACGGCGGAAACGCCACCTTAAATGCCTGAGGCAAAATAATTCTCCGCATTGTCTGCGCATAGCTCATTCCGACGCAATAGCCTGCCGCCAGCTGCCCCCGCGGTATGGACAGAATGGACGCCCGAAGCGTTTCCGACGCATATGCTCCTACGTTAAGGGAAAATGCAATGATTGCCGCCGGCAGTGGTTCCAATATAATTCCCGCATTCGGCAATCCGTAAAATATGATAAATATCTGTACGAGCAGTGGTGTGCCTCTAAAGATCCATACGTATATTCTCGCAATGGTTTTCAGTATCTTAATATCGGCAATCTGAAACAATGCCGCAAGCAGCGCAATCACAAGACCAAGCGCAAACGATACCAATGTAAGGGGAATCGTATAGGTCAGCCCCGGTATTAATATATGCCAAAATGAATTTAACAAAATTTCAATGACTCGCTCGCTCATACTACTCTTCCCCTTTTACGTTTACACCGCATTTCTTCGTTCTATTTTTTCGTAACATCCGCCCCAAAATATCTTTCTGAAATTTCTGATAGCACGCCCTCTGCGGATAATTCTTCCAGCGCTTTGTTGACTGCCTCTACAAATTTAGGATTTCCTTTGCGGATCATCACTGCGCTGTCGCTTGTTTCCTCTGACAACGCGGCGATCTTTAAATCGGCGTCCGGTTTTTGATTTACATAATCATAATACGTCAGGTCGTCATTGAGCGTCAGATCCGCTCTGCCTGCCAGCACAAGCTCCACCGACTGGTTAAAGCCGTCCGTACTGACGATCTCCGCGCCATTCTCCTCCGCAAGCTCCGCCCAGTTGCTCGTCAGCGACTGCGCCGCTTTTTTCCCTGCAATCTTATCAAAACCAGTGATCTCCTCATCGTTTCCTTTTACGATCAATGCGCCGTGCGTATATGTATATGGTACGGAAAAGTCATATTTCTCCAGCCTTTCCTCTGAGATGCTTACTTGATTGACAATAATGTCAAAGCGTCCGGCGTCCAATCCGGCAATGATACTGTCCCATTTTGTTTCAACAAATTCTGCTTCCACACCGAGTTTTTCCGCGATCTTTTCCGCCACCTCTACATCAAATCCCGTCAGTTCATTGCTGTCGTCATGGAAGGTATACGGCGCATAAGTTCCTTCCGTCCCGATCTTCAATACGCCCGCTGCCTTGACCTTATCCAGAAGGTCCTCTTCACCGTCTTCTGTCTGCTCAGTCCCTTGCGTCTTCTCACTTTCCTGTACCTGCTCAGTCCCTTCTGTCTGCCCAGTCTCTGCCGCCGAAACGCTTTCTGCCGCCTGCTGTGAATCCACCGCCGTCTCATTGTTTCCGCATCCTGTCAGTCCTGCCAAAACCAATGTAATGGCGAGAATGCCTGCTGCCGCTTTCTTTTTCATACTTTTTCCTCCTCATTCTTTGCTGCTTCCGTTATTTGCTTGTTGTTTTTCATTGTCTGTTATTGACCTGCTATTCTTTTATGATAATTCTCTCATCTCTTCGCCTTTTCCAACGCCTGCTCCAAATCTCCGGTCAGATCGTCAATATCTTCGATTCCGACTGCAAGACGCAGCAACTTTTCATCAATTCCGATCTGCCTTTGAAGCTCCGGCGCATAGGATTCATGCGTCATTGTTGCCGGATGGCATATAAGTGATTCTACCCCGCCGAGACTTACCGCCAGCCCGAATATTTTAAGATTTTTTACAAACTTTTTGCTGTCATGGCTGTCTTTTAACCGTATCGAAAGCACGCCGACGTCTCCTTTTGCCTGACTGCGCTGCAGCGCATAGTTTTCGCTGCTTTCCAATCCGGGATAATAAACATCCTCTACCGCTTCATGTCCGGCAAGATATTTTGCAACTGCCAGCGCATTCTGCTGATGCCGTTCCATTCTCAGTCCTAACGTCCGAATTCCCCTCGTCAGCAAAAAGGAATCCAGAGGACTTAATATGCCGCCGAGCGTATTCTGCAAAAATTTCAGTCTGGTATACAGCTGTTCGTCATTGACAAGCACAAGTCCCGCAAGAATGTCCGAATGTCCCGCATAATATTTCGTTGCGGAATAAACGACAATATCCGCGCCAAGCTCCAACGGCTTTTGAAAGTACGATGTCAAAAACGTATTATCTACAACCGTCAAAATATTCTTTTCCTTCGCAGCTTCTGTAATCCTTCTGATGTCGGTAATCTTAAGCAGCGGATTAGACGGCGTTTCCAAAAAAATCATTCTTACAGATTCATCGATCCGCGAAAAGTCATATGTATTGAAATCCGATACTGTTTCATATGCAATCCCTCTGTCAGCAAAAATATTGGAAACAAATCTCCATGTTCCTCCGTATACATTGCTGTTGATCAGCACCTTATCCCCCTGCTTCAGTAGTCCGAATACAAGCGAGGTAGCCGCCATACCTGTCGCAAGCGCCAGGCCGTGTTCCGCTCCCTCTAGCTGCGCCGCCAACGATTCCACAGCATTTCTTGTTGGATTGTTTCCTCTGCTGTACACAAACTCTTCAAATTGTTCTAAATCAGGCTGAACAAATGTCGAAGACAGATAAATCGGATAATTGACGCTGTGCTTCCCGCTGTCGTCTTTTTTTCCTCCATGAATCGCTAATGTTTGGTATTTCATCTCTTTCCTCCATTCCTAAATAACATAATCCATATCCGGCATAATTCTTCTCAAAAACTGCCACGTCCTCTCTTCCTGCGGAGCAGTAAATATCTCCTCCGGCGTCCCCTCCTCCACAATAACGCCTCCGTCCATAAAGATGACTCTGTCTGCAGCCTCTCTTGCAAATGACATTTCATGCGTTACAACCACCATTGTCGTCTTTTCCTCTGCCAGACTTTTCATAACTTCCAGAACGCCTGATATCAGCTCCGGATCTAACGCAGAAGTCGGTTCATCAAATAAGATCACTTCCGGATTCAACGCGATCGCTCTCGCGATTCCGACCCGCTGCTGCTGTCCGCCTGAAA
>JAGARW010000187.1 GCA_017621975.1 Lachnospiraceae bacterium
CGGCATGATTATTCGCTTCTGCCGCCTGCCGTTACGATGCTTGACCAGCTGAAAGAAGAGGGGAAGTCTGTGATCGGCGTCGGCAAGATCAAAGATATTTTTGCGGGAAAGGGGATTACGGATTTTACCTATACGCAGGGAAATGCGGACGGTATTGAAAAGAGCCTGCAATACATGGATCAGGACTTTGAAGGGCTCTGCTTTATCAACCTGGTAGACTATGACATGCTGTACGGACACCGGAATGATATTGACGGTTATGCGAAAGCGCTCGCTTATTTTGACGGAAAACTGCCGCAGTTTTTAGGGAAACTGCGAGAGGACGATATTTTGATGATTACTGCGGATCATGGCTGCGATCCGGGCTATACGGTTTCTACCGATCATTCGAGGGAACATACGCCGTTTTTGATGTATGGAAGCCATGTAAAGGCGGGAAACCTCGGCACGAGAGATACCTTTGCGGACATCGGCGCTACCGTTCTTGATTATTTCGGCATCAAAGCGCGGTTTCGTGGAACATCCATGCTGTAAGAATAAGAATTAAGAAGAAAGAGGATACACAGGTGAGTCAGGATTATACACAGGAGATCAACAGAAGAAGGACATTCGCGATTATTTCCCACCCGGATGCGGGAAAAACAACATTGACGGAAAAGTTTCTGTTATACGGCGGAGCGATCAATCTGGCGGGAAGCGTCAAAGGGAAGGCGACGGCAAGGCATGCCGTATCCGATTGGATGGAAATCGAAAAGGAGAGAGGTATTTCCGTTACGTCTTCGGTATTACAGTTCGAATACGGCGGATACTGCATCAACATTTTGGACACGCCGGGACATCAGGATTTCTCGGAGGACACGTACCGCACGCTGATGGCGGCGGATTCCGCAGTAATGGTAATCGATGCTTCCAAAGGCGTTGAGGCGCAGACGAGAAAGCTGTTTAAGGTCTGCGTTATGAGAAAAATTCCGATTTTCACATTTATCAATAAGATGGACCGCGATGCGAACGATACGTTTGAGCTTCTGGACGATATTGAAAAGGAGCTTGGCATTGCAACCTGTCCGGTCAACTGGCCGATTGGCTGCGGTAAGAATTTTAAGGGCGTGTTTGACCGTCAGAAGGAATGCGTCATTACGTACGGGGATACGCAGAAAGGGACAAAAGAAGGAGAAGCGACGGAAATTCCGATTGCAGATGAGGAAAAAATAGGCGCTTTTGTCGGCGCTGAGCTGGCGGACAAGCTGCGGGATGAGATCGAGCTGCTTGACGGCGCGAGCGAGGGATTTGATTTGGAAGCGGTGCGCAGGGGAGAACTGACGCCGGTATTTTTCGGTTCCGCACTGACTAATTTCGGCGTAGAGATTTTTTTAAAGCACTTCTTGGAAATGGCGACGCCGCCGCTCCCGAGAAAAGCGGATATTGGCGTTATCGATCCGATCGGACGGGAATTTTCCGCTTTTGTATTCAAGATACAGGCGAATATGAATAAGGCGCACAGAGACAGAGTTGCGTTTATGCGTATCTGTTCCGGCAAGTTTGACGCAAGTAAGGAAGTAAGGCATGTGCAGGGGAATAAGGTGATGCGTCTTTCCCAGCCGCAGCAGATTATGGCAAGCGAGCGGAAGGTCGTGGACGAGGCATATGCGGGCGATATTATCGGCGTTTTCGATCCGGGCATCTTTTCGATCGGCGATACGGTATGCATGCCGAAGGAAACGTTTGCGTATGAAGGGATTCCGACCTTTGCGCCGGAGCATTTTGCAAGAGTGCGACAGCTCGATACGATGAAGCGGAAGCAGTTTGTCAAGGGTATCACCCAGATCGCGCAGGAGGGCGCGATCCAGATTTTTCAGGAATTCAATACCGGTATGGAAGAGATCATTGTCGGCGTGGTCGGCGTGCTGCAGTTCGACGTGCTCAAATACCGTCTGGAAAACGAATATAACGTAGAGATCCGGCTTGAAAATCTGCCGTATGAGCATATCCGCTGGATCGAAAACAAAGACATTGACTTAAACAAGCTGACAGGTACTTCCGATATGAAAAAAGTAAAGGATATGAAAGGCAATCCGCTGCTTTTGTTTGTCAATGCATGGAGCGTCGGCATGACGATCGACAGAAACGAAGGATTGGTTCTTTCCGAGTTTGGGCGGGATTAAATGAAACGATTGCTTATTCTGATCAGTATGGTCTTTTTGCTGGCTGCCGGAAGCGCGACATTTTTGTTTGCACTTTCGGCTTACGGGCAGCAGAAGGGAACCGGAGAGGAAGCCGCGGGGCGCGCGACCGATATTGAGGCGCTGCCGGACGGACAGGAGAATGCGGACGGCGGCATAAACGCAGGATCGAATGCGGTCGGGGATGCGGTACAAAGCGGGCAGGATATTGATACGGATCTGAAGGAATATGCGTATTTGCAGCTTTCCGATCGGGAACGGCGGATCTACAGGGAAATATTGCAGGGACTGCGGAGCTTTTCGGAAAAAACACCGGTTTCGACAGAAGAAGAGGCAGAATTCGAAAAAATATTCACATGCGTCATGAACGACCATCCGGAAATTTTTTATGTGGACGGATATACTTTTATCCGCTATGAAAGAGACGGGGTGTCGGAGGGAAGCGCGTTTTCCGGCAGCTACCTGTACGATAAACAGGAGACCGCACGCAGAACGGCGGAAATTAAAAGCCGGGCGGAAAATATACTTGCCGGCGCGCCGTCCGGCGACGATTATGAAAAGATAAAATATGTCTATGAATATTTGGTTACCCATACGGAATATAAGCTTGGAGCGGCGGATAATCAGAATCTCTGCTCGGTTTTTTTAAACGGAGAGTCCGTTTGTCAGGGGTATGCAAAGGCGGCGCAGTATTTGCTTGAGCGTCTCGGCATAGAATGTATTTTTGTAACGGGAACGGTCGAAGCGGGAGAAGCGCATGCATGGAATGTTGTGCGCTCTGACGGCGCATACTATCATGTAGATACAACGTGGGGCGACGCTTCCTATGTAATGGAAGGAACGGCGGAAGAATATGAGGGACGGAAGCCGGAGATTAATTACGAATATTTGTGCGTGCCGGACCAGCAGCTTTTTCAAACGCATACGGTCGAAAACGTTGTCCCGCTGCCCGTCTGCGGAAGCATGAACGATAACTATTATGTGCGCGAAGGGGCGTATTTCGTATATGCCGATATGGAAAAAGCAAAGGAACTGTTTGAAAGAGCGTATGGAGAGGAGCATGAATATGTGACCTTGAAATGCGCGGAAGATACGGTTTATGAAGAGATGAAACGGCGTCTGATTACGGATCAGGAAGTATTTCGTTATATGCACTGCGACGGTACGGTCGCATACGTGTGCAATCAAAAACAGCGTACTTTAAGTTTTTGGCTGTAGGGCTAGGCAAAAAATAAGAAGTTTGTTATAATATTAGATAATTATGGAAAAGGACCGGTGTGAAAATCACACGGATGCCGGAATGGAGATTCATATGGAAAAGGATACGGGAAAGAAGGCATATGTGCTGCAGGGAGACGAAAGAATCGGCGAGATCCAGATTGCGGACGACGTTGTCGCGACGATTGCGGGATTTGCCGCGCTTGAGGTAGACGGCGTCGCTTCGACAGCGGGCAATCCGGGCGGCGAGCTGCTGTCTATGGTCGGCGTGAAAACAGGGAATAAGGGCGTTAAGGTCGAGGTCATAGAGCGGGTTGTCAGCGTAGAGATGGCTGTCAATCTGAAATATGGTTATAATATTCCTGCGGTTTCAAAAAAGATTCAGGAGAAGGTAAAGAGTGCGATCGAGACAATGACGGGGCTGACGGTAGCGGATGTCAATATCCGTATTGCAGGCATCGAGATCAACGGATAAGGATAAACAATGGGCAGAAGAGAACAGAGGGAACAGATATTCAAATTACTGTTCCGAATCGAATTCAACGAAAAGGAAGATATGCCGGAGCAGCTGCGGCTTTTTTTTGAAGAGGCGGAAGAGACGGTAGCGGAGAGCGACGAACGGTATATTACCGCAAAATATCACAATATTATGGAGAAGCTGCCGCAGATCGATGCGCTTCTGAATGAAAAGGCGGAAAAGTGGACAACTGACAGGATGGGTAAGGCGGAGCTGACGATTCTGCGTCTGGCTGTTTACGAGATTTTGCATGATGAAGAAGTGCCGACGGGCGTTGCGATTAACGAAGCGGTTGAACTGGCAAAGAAGTTCGGGCAGGATAATTCCGGCGCGTTTGTCAACGGCGTATTGGCAAAGTTTGCCGTCATGTCAGCGCAGCATTAGCCGGGAAGAGGGAGCACTTCAAATTGGAGAAAAAATGAAAAGTATTTATTCTGTGACGCAGGTAAATTCTTATATCAGAAATATGTTTACACAGGATTTCATGCTGCAGTCGATCTGTGTCAGAGGAGAAGTGAGCAACTGCAAATATCATTCCTCAGGGCATATTTATTTTACGCTTAAGGACGAGCGGGGTACGATCGCATGCGTGATGTTTGCAGGCAGCCGGGCCGGGCTGTCTTTCCGTCTTTCACAGGGGCAGCAGGTCGTTGTGGAAGGAAGCATCGACGTATACGAACGCGACGGCAAATATCAGATGTATGCGAAGTCGGTTACGCAGGACGGCGTCGGGCTTCTCTATGAAAAGTTTGAACGGCTGAAAGCGGAGCTTTTGGAGATGGGCATGTTTGATGCGCAGTATAAGCAGCCGATTCCCCAATATATCGGGACGCTCGGCGTTGTGACGGCGCAGACCGGAGCAGCGGTAAGAGATATTATTCAGATCGCTTCCCGAAGAAATCCGTATGTGCAGATCATTCTTTATCCTGCTATCGTGCAGGGAGAGGCTGCGCCGGCAAGTATTATTAACGGCATTCACGCGCTGACAGCAAAGGGCGTGGATGTGATTATTGTAGGCAGGGGCGGAGGCTCCATAGAAGACTTGTGGGCATTTAACGAGCGGGAAGTGGCGCAGGCGATTTTTGACTGTCCAATCCCCATCATATCTGCAGTAGGGCATGAGACAGATACGACGATCGCCGATTTTGCGGCGGACATGCGTGCCCCTACGCCTTCGGCAGCAGCAGAGCTTGCCGTCTATGAATATTCCAGACTGGAAGAAAAAATGGAAGAATATGCCGCGGCGCTTCTGCGCGGGATGATGGGAAGATGCCAGAGCTGCCGTATGAGGGCGCAGCGGATGGCTGCGCTTTTGCGCGCAGGCAGTCCGGCGGGGCGGCTAAAACAGAACCAGACTTATGCGCTGCGCCTTGAAGAGCGGCTCCAGGCGGCAATGAAAGAAAACCTTCTGCGCAAAAAACACAGATTTGCCTTGTATACGGAAAAGCTGAAAGGGCTGTCGCCGTTAGAAAAGTTAAATCAGGGTTTTTCTTTTGTGACAAACGCAGAGGGAAAGACGATGACGGATATAGAGCAGACGGCAGTCGGAGAGCTGCTTACGATTCATATGAAAAACGGTACCGTGAAAGCGAGAACGGAAGAAAAGGAGCGTGTGGAGCGGTGAAAAAACAGACTCTGGAAGATGCGTTTGCAGCGTTGGAAGAGGTGATCGCCAGACTGGAGTCGGAGGAGATTTCGCTTGAGGAATCTTTTCAGGCATACAGCGAAGGGATGGAACTTTTGCAATTCTGTAACGCTTCCATTGATACGGTGGAAAAAAAGGTACTCAAAATGAATGAAGATGGTGGACTGGATGAATTTTAAAGAAGAACAAGAAAAGAGAATGAAACAGGTAGAAAAGATCATACAGAAATATCTGCCGGAGGAAACGGGATTTCAAAAGACGGTTTTGGCAGCGATGAATTACTCGGTACTGGCGGGCGGAAAAAGATTACGACCGTTATTTATGAAAGAAACCTATGAGATGTTCGGCGGCAGCGGCAAAGAGATCGAACCGTTTCTTGCGGCGATCGAAATGGTGCACACTTATTCGCTTGTGCATGACGATCTGCCGGCAATGGATAACGACGAATATCGCCGCGGCAGAAAAACAACACATGTTATGTATGGAGAAGCAATGGCGATTCTTGCCGGAGACGGACTTTTGAATCTTGCTTTTGAGACGGCGGCAGAAGCGTTTGCACTTGGCGGCGACCCGGCGCGGGTCGGGAAGGCGCTTTCCCTGTTTGCAAAAAAAGCGGGCGTTTATGGAATGATCGGCGGTCAGACGGCGGATATTGAAGCGGAAAATATGGGAGGAAAGGTGACGGAGGAGCTGCTGCTCTTTATTCATGAGCATAAGACGGCGGCTCTCATTCAGAGCGCAATGATGACGGGCGCTATTTTGGCGGGCGCGTCCGATGCGGATGTAGAGAAGATCGAAAAAATCGGTTATGATATCGGCATTGCGTTTCAAATTCAGGACGATATTCTCGATGTGACCGGAAATGAGCAGATGTTGGGAAAACCGATCGGCAGCGATGAAAAAAATAATAAAGTAACATATGTTACCCTAAAAGGGCTGGAGCAGGCTCAGGCGGATCAGAAGGCGCTTTCCGAAGAGGCGGTTGGTCTGCTTGCTTCTTTTGAAAAACGAAATCCGTTTTTGGAGGCTATGGTAGAGGCTTTGATTACGAGAAATAAATAAAAGGAGTATAGACATGCTTCTGGAAAAAATTGCAAAAGAAAACGACATTAAAAAGATCAAAAAAGAGGATTATAAGGAACTTGCGGAAGAGATACGCCGGTTTTTGATCAGCAAGATCAGTGTGACGGGCGGACACCTCGGTTCGAATCTCGGCGCGGTCGAACTGACAATGGCGCTGCATCTAAGCCTCGATCTGCCTGACGACAAGATCATATGGGACGTAGGGCATCAGGCGTATACGCATAAGCTGCTGACAGGCAGACGGGAAGGATTTGAGACGCTGCGCAAATACGGCGGTATGAGCGGGTTTCCGAAGCGCAAGGAGAGCGACTGCGACTGCTTTGATACGGGGCACAGCTCCACTTCGATTTCTGCGGGGCTTGGACTTGTAAAAGCGCGCGATCTTGCAGGGGAGAAGCGAACGATCGTTTCTGTGATCGGAGACGGTTCCCTGACGGGCGGTATGGCATATGAGGCGCTCAATAATGCCGCGCAGTTAAAAACAAATTTTATTATTATTCTGAACGACAACAATATGTCGATTTCCGAAAACGTCGGCGGCGTATCGAAATATCTGAACAATATCCGTACGGCGACAGGATACCTGGATTTAAAAGAAGGCGTTTATAATGCGCTTCAAAATATGCCGAAAGGCGAGCATATCGTAAAAAATATCCGCCGCGCAAAAAGCAGCGTAAAGCATCTCGTCATTCCGGGCATGTTTTTTGAAGATATGGGAATCACGTATCTCGGACCGGTAGACGGACACAATGTGGAAGCGATGATGAAGGTCATACGGGAAGCGAAGCGGTGTAAAAACGCGGTGCTTGTTCATGTCATTACCCAGAAGGGGAAGGGGTTTGCTCCGGCGGAGCGGCATCCGGCGCGCTTTCATGGAACGGAGCCGTTCGATATTGAAACGGGACTTCCGTCCAATCCGAGGACAACGCCCAATTATACGGATGTGTTTTCCACGGTTATGACAAAGCTCGGCGCAAGAGACGAAAAGGTCGTGGCGATCACGGCGGCGATGCCGGACGGTACGGGGCTGAAACGATTCCGCAATCTGTATCCCGACCGTTTCTTTGACGTTGGGATCGCGGAGCAGCATGCGGTCACGTTTGCGGCGGGACTGGCTGCCGGCGGCATGAAGCCGATCGTGGCGATCTATTCCTCATTTTTGCAGCGCGCTTATGATCAGATACTGCATGACGTATGTATTCAGAACCTGCCGGTCGTATTTGCCGTCGACCGGGCTGGGCTGGTCGGCAGCGACGGGGAGACGCATCAGGGAATTTTTGACCTTTCTTATTTGTCAAGCATTCCGAATATGCACATTATGGCTCCAAAAAATAAATGGGAGCTTTCCGATATGTTGAAATTTGCCCTTATGCTTGGCGTTCCGGCTGCGGTCAGGTATCCGCGCGGCAATGCGTACGACGGGCTGAAAGAATTCCGCAGACCGATGGAATTCGGTAAGAGCGAGATTCTTTATGAGGAAGAGGATATTGCCCTGCTTGCGGTCGGCAGCATGGTCAGGACGGCGGTCACGGTGCGCAGCGCGTTAAAAGAGATGGGATATTCATGCAGTCTTGTCAACGCCCGTTTCGTCAAACCGATCGATGAAGAAATGGTGAAGAAGATGGCGGGAAGCCATAAGCTCATCGTTACGATGGAAGAAAACGTGGCGAGCGGAGGCTTTGGAGAAAAGGTACGGGAATCTCTTGATAATCTGCCGGATGAATGTAAAGGAGCAAAAGATGGGAAAAGCGTCTGCCGGATGCTTTCGATCGCGATTCCCGACGAGTATGTGGAGCATGGCAACGTATCGCTTCTGTATCAGGAGGTCGGCATCGATGCGGAGACGATCGTAAAGCGTGTTGTGACGGCATATATCTCGGCAAGTGTGGAATAAAGTGTGAAAAAACAATAGGCGGAAGTTTTTTCACATGCGGAAATGAGGATTGACATGAAAGAACGGTTGGATGTGCTTCTTGTCAGACAAGGGCTGGCGCAGTCGAGAGAAAAGGCGAAGGCGGTCATTATGGCGGGCGACGTTTTTGTCAACGGACAGCGTGAGGATAAAGCCGGAGCTATGTTTGCGGAAGAAAAAGCAAAAATAGAAGTGCGCGGCGAGAAGCTGAAATATGTAAGCCGCGGCGGATTGAAACTGGAAAAAGCGATGCAAAAGTTTCATCTGGATTTAACAAATAAGATCTGCATGGACATCGGAGCGTCGACAGGCGGGTTTACCGACTGCATGCTGCAAAACGGAGCGTCAAAGGTGTACGCCGTAGACGTCGGTCACGGACAGCTCGCATGGAAACTGCGAAACGATGAGCGCGTCGTCTGCATGGAGAAAACGAATTTCCGCTATGTCGTGCGGGAAGATATTGCCGACGATCTTGATTTTGCCTCGGTCGACGTTTCTTTTATTTCGCTATCCAAAATACTGCCTCCGGCGAGAGCTCTCCTGAAAAGCGGCGGCGAGATGGTATGTCTGATTAAGCCGCAGTTTGAGGCGGGCAGGGAAAAGGTCGGCAAAAAGGGAGTTGTGCGGGACGCCGCAGTCCACATGGAAGTGATAGAAGCGGTGCTCCATTTTGCGGCGCAGGCAGGCTTTTCGATCTTGGATCTGACGTATTCTCCGGTGAAAGGACCGGAAGGAAATATAGAATATCTGGTGCATTTGCGGAAAACAGACGAAGAGGGCGGCAATCTGCAGATACAGGGCGATTTAGAAACCGAGATCGCCCGGATCGTTGCCGCAGCGCATGAGGCGCTTGACTGACGGCTATAAACATGCGCAAAGATGAGGATTCATTATGAAACATTTTTTTATCATTGCAAATCCGTTTAAGGACCCGGAACTGGAAACGGCGAAGCTGCTTGCGGATTTCATTGTACGGGTGGGCGGAAGCTGCCGGATACAGGTGCGCAGCAATACGCAGGAGCAGGGCAGAGCGTATACGGATGCATCGGAAATTCCGCCGGAAACGGAATGCATTCTTGTGCTCGGCGGAGACGGCACGCTCATTGAAGCGGCGCGGGACACGAGCGGACTCAACGTTCCGCTTCTCGGAATCAACCTTGGCAGCCTTGGATTTCTGGCAGAGGTTGAGAAGACGGGCGCGGCCGAGGCTTTGACACGGCTGTTATCGGATTCGTATCAGATCGGGAGCCGCATGATGCTGACAGGGCAGATCAGCCGTGGCGGTAAGTGCGTGGAACGTTCCCATGCGCTCAACGATATTGTCATTACGCGGAGCGGCTCTTTGCAGATCATCCATTTTCATATTTATGTTAACGGACAGTTTTTAAATGAGTACAGCGCCGACGGCGTAATCCTTTCAACGCCGACAGGCTCGACCGGATATAATATGTCGGCGGGCGGCCCGATCGTCGAGCCTTCCGCAAAGCTGATCGTGATCACCCCGATCTGTCCGCATACGCTGAATACGAGAAGTATCGTGCTTTCGGCAGAGGACGAGATCGTGATCGAGATGGCGGAAGGCAAAAAAGACGCGCCGTTTCGGGCAGAGGTCAATTTTGACGGCGGGCATACGTCGCCGCTTACGCTTGGAGACAAGATCGTCGTGACGCGGTCTGAGCGGACGACGGATATTATTAAGCTCAGTCAGGCGAGCTTTTTGGAAGTTTTACATAAAAAGATGAGTGAAAAATAAAAACGCTTCGGAAATAGAGGAAACGATGAAACAGAAAAGGCAGAATGAGATCATCCGTTTGATTACGGAATATGAAATCGGAACACAGGAAGAGCTGGCGCTGCGTCTTCGCGAGGCAGGGTTTGACGTGACGCAGGCGACTGTGTCGCGGGACATCCGTGAACTGAAGCTTTCCAAAGTTCAGGCGGGGGACGGCAGACAGAAATATGTTTTGATCCGGCACGACGAAAGCTTTCTTGGGGACAAATACAGCCGCGTTCTGAAGGAGGGCTTCGCATCGATGGGGATGGCGGAGACGCTTATCGTTATGAAGACCGTAGCCGGGATGGCGATGGCGGTGGCCGCGGCTCTGGACGCGATGAAGCTAAATGAGATCGTCGGTACGATCGCCGGGGACGACTGCGTTATGATGGCGGTGCGGACAAAAGAAGATACGGAAATGGTCATGCGGAAGATTGAGGAAATCGTAGGAAATGTTAAATAGCTTACATGTAAAAAATCTTGCTTTAATTGAAGAGACAGAGGTTGAGTTCGGAAACGGACTCAATATTCTGACCGGTGAGACGGGCGCGGGAAAATCGATCATTATCGGCTCTATTAATCTGGCGCTTGGGGCGAAGGCGGATAAGGATATGATACGTACGGGCGCGGAATCCGCTTTTATCGAGCTTGTTTTCACATTGGACAGCGAGGCGCAGCGGGAGAAATGCCGGGAGCTTATGCTGGATACGGAAGACGATATGCTTGTCATAACGCGCAGGATAGCGGCGGGAAAGAGCTTATGCCGCGCCAACGGCGAGACGGTGACGGCGAAGCAGCTAAAGGAGCTTGCAGGGGTTTTGATCGATGTTTACGGACAGCATGAGCATCAGTCTTTGACCGCCGCAAAAAAACAATTTGAAATTCTTGACAATTTCTGCGGCGCGGAATTGGAAGGAATCAAAAAGGAGCTTGCGGGAGAATATAAGAGATACAAAGAACTGCTCCGCGAATGGGAAGACGCGGACACAGGCAGCGCGTCAAGGCAGAAAGAAAGCGATTTGATCGAATTTGAATTAAAAGAGATCGAGGAAGCGCAGCTTGCGGCGGGGGAAGACGAGCTTTTAGAGGCGGATTACCGCAGGATGGCAAACGGCAGGAAAATTCTGGAAAACGTATCTTCTGCGGCGTATCTGCTTGGTAATGCGGAAGGCGAGAGCATTTCCGAAATGACCGGCAGGGCGCTGCGCGAATTAAAGAGCGTGGAAGCTTACGACGAAACGCTGAGCGGTTTTACGGAGCAGCTTTCCCAGATCGAAGAGCTTGTGCTCGATGTGCGCAGAGAGCTTTCGGACTATCAGGAAGGGCTTGAATTTGAGCCGGAGGAATTTGACCGGACGCAGCGCCGGCTCGATCTGATCAACCATTTGAAATCAAAGTACGGCAATACGATCGAAGAGATTCTTGCTTATGAAAAGCGGCAGTCGGAGCGGCTTTTAAAGCTTTCCAATTACGACGCTTATTTGGAAGACCTGCGCAGAGAGATCGACACGGTAAAGGAGAAGCTGCTTGCCCTTTGCAGAAGAGCTTCCAATATCCGCAGAGAGCAGGCGAAGACATTGGAAGAAAAAATGCTGGAAGCGCTGCATGACCTGAATTTTCTGGACGTGGAATTTCAGATAGAGATACGTTCTGACGAGGAACAGATTCATGCGGACGGTTTTGACGAGACGGTATTTTTGATTTCTACCAATCCGGGCGAGCCTGTCCGTCCGCTGGCAAATGTGGCGAGCGGAGGAGAGCTTTCCCGTATTATGCTCGGTCTCAAAACCGTTATGGCGGAAAAGGATGCGGTCGATACGCTTATTTTTGATGAAATTGACGCGGGAATCAGCGGCAAGACGGCATGGCAGGTGTCAAAAAAGCTTGCGCTGCTTGGCAGAGAGCATCAGATCATCTGTATTACGCATCTTGCCCAGATCGCGGCGATGGCGGACGTGCATTTTAAAATTGAAAAGAAACAGGAGGAAAATCATACCTCGACAGGAATATTCCGGTTAAACGAGACAGAAAGTACGAATGAGCTTGCGAGACTGCTCGGAAGCGATCTTCTGACGCAGGCCGCCGTTTCCAACGCAAAAGAAATGAAGGAACTGGCGGAGCGGACGAAGGCAGCGCGGAAAAAAACGGAAAAATAAGGAGAAAGAAAGAATTGGCAGAGCATACAAAACAATACTAAAGTAAAATCGATATTTCCTCACATACTAAAAAGGCATCCGGTAAGGATGCCTTTTGCTTGTAGGTTTTGGATTATGAGTGAGGAAGTAAGGATGAAAAAAATACAAAGATACAGACGATTCTTATATATGATGCTCGGCAATGCAGTCTGCCTTTTGCTGTGTATCGCCTATGTTTCATGCTGGCATAAGGTGCCGGGTACGATCAAAATCCGTGCAGGAATGGAAGAAAGGATAGATTTCGGCGTGCCTGCGTCCGGTACGATTAAGCGCTCCGATGAGGCGTTCCTTCCTGTCAGTCTGAATCATCCGCTGACTTTTTATGCGAATCTTCCGGACGATTATGAGATGAATGTGCGCTTGTTCGGCGTTGTGCCTTTGAAACATGTCAACGTTCAGGTCATCCGGGAAAAAGAGGTTGTTCCGGCAGGACTTCCGATCGGCATTTATGTCAAAACGCAGGGCGTGCTTGTGATCGGGACGGGGGAATTTACAGGCTTTGATAAAGCAAAGTACGCGCCGTCGGAAACGGTTCTGAAGAGCGGAGATTATATCCTGAAAATAAACGGGACCGAAGTGACGGGTAAAAAGATGTTTATGCGCTCGCTTCAGGAGCTTGGAGGGGACGACCTGATATTGACGATACGGCGCGGGGACGAAGTGTTTGACGTAAAGGTCGTGCCGGTGGAAGATCAGTCCGGCACCTATAAGATCGGCATCTGGATACGGGATAACGCGCAGGGAGTCGGAACGCTTACTTATATCGATGAAGACGGCGGCTTCGGAGCGCTTGGACACGGAATCAACGATACCGATACGAGCACGTTGATGACGCTGCAGAAAGGGACGCTGTACCATACCGATATTATCGGGATCAGAAAAGGGGAAACCGGCAATCCGGGAGAACTGACGGGGCTGATTGATTATGCGGATGACAATGTGATCGGGATGATCGAGCGGAATGAGGAAAACGGTATTTTCGGAGTCTGCAAAGAAGCGTTGGAAGAGGCGGCGACGTATGAGCCGGTACGGATCGGGCTGAAGCAGGAAGTCGTTGCCGGACCTGCGAAAATACTGTGCAGTCTTGACGGCAGAGAGGCAAAGCTTTATGACATCGAGATTACGGATATTGTATATGACGAGGCGCATGTCAACCGGGAAATCGTTCTCCGTATCACGGATGAAGAACTGATTCGCGAGACCGGGGGCATTATACAGGGGATGAGCGGCGCGCCGATTTTACAGAACGGCAAGCTGATCGGAGCGGTAACGCATGTATTTGTTCAGGATGCGACAAAGGGGTATGGGATTTTTATAGAAGAGATGCTGGAATAGACAATGTATAAAAGCGAAAAATGAAGCGGTCTTATTTGGTATGGCTGTAGCAGAATACCGTGGATTGTGCTATACTCATGGCAGAGGTGATTTTTATGAATATGGAGCAAATCTTACAGGAACTCGACAGGCTGTTTGCAACGTATCAAATGGATAAGGCGGAGGGTTTTTTGGAAAACGCGATGGCGGAGGCGGAAGCGGCGGGAGACGACAACTCCCTGATCACGCTGCTGAACGAAATGATCGGTTATCTGCGCGATGTGAGCAAATACGATAAGTGCTGCGCATACTGCGATAAACTGATGGCGGTGCTTTCGCGAAATCATTTACAGGGCAGTATTCCGTATGCGACCTCGCTGCTGAACATTGCCAACGCTTACCGGGCGGCCGGAAAGCTGGCGGAATCTATGACGAATTTCAAGGCGGTGACGCTTATTTATCAGAGCCAGCTTGACGACAACGATTTCCGGTTTGCCAGTCTTTACAACAATATGAGCCTGCTCTATCAGGAAATGGGCGATTTTGAAGAAGCGTGCGCCTGTCTGGAAAAGGCGCTTGCGATCGTCAGCGCCTATGCGGATGCGAGAATCGAGACGGCGGTTACGCATACGAATCTGGCGGCTTCCCTGTTAAAGCTCGGCAGATACGAAGAGGCGACGCGGCATCTGAAAGCGGCGTTTTCCATTTTTGAGATGGATGAACAGAAGGATTTCCATTACAGCGGCGCGCTGTCCGCAATGGGAGAGGCGCAGTATCTTGCGGGCAATCTGGAGGAAGCCGCCCGGTATTACCGGATGGCGCTTGCGGAGATTGAAAAAAATACGGGGCGTTCCCAGGCATATGAGATCGTTGCGCGCAACTTAAACGCGGTAGAGCGGCAGATGGAACAGATGCCGGGCGTTGTGCGCCGGTTTGAAAAAGGACTTGATCTGTGCGAGGCGTTCTACCATGAGTATGGCGAACCGATGCTGCGGACATATTTCGCGCCGTATCTGCCGTATATTGCGGTCGGAATGGTCGGGGAAGGCTCGGAATGCCTCGGCTTTGACGACGAAATTTCAAGAGACCATGATTTTGGACCGGGCTCTTGCATGTTTTTGACGGATTCCGTATATGAGGAGATCGGAGAGGCTCTGCAGGAGGCGTACGACCGGCTTCCGAAGACTTATATGGGAGTGACGAGACGGGCGACCCCGAAAGCGCCAAAGCGCGTCGGCGTTTTTCGGATCGGTGAATTTTATGAGCGTCTGACGGGACTGCCGGACGTTCCGACGACAAATCAGCAGTGGCTGTATGTTCAGGATTATCAGTTTGCGGCGGCGACGAACGGACGCGTTTTCCGGGACGATCTCGGAGAATTTACGCGGATCCGGAAAGGTCTTCTGGCGCATTATCCCGAAGAGGTACGCATCCGTAAGATCGCCCGTGAAGCGGCGCTGATCGCGCAGTCGGGGCAGTATAATTACAGCCGTATGCTTGAGCGGGGAGATAAAGTGGCGGCGCAGGTGGCGCTCGGCGAATTTGAAAAGCATACGATGGCGATCGTCTATCTGCTCAACCGCAGATATGCGCCGTTTTACAAATGGATGCACAGGGGAATGCAGGATCTGCCGCTGCTTGCGGTGATCGGCGATATTATGAATGCAATCGCGGATATGCAGATCGGCGACGAGCGGATCGTGCAGACGATCGAGATTATCGTGACATTGATTATCGATGAGATGAGAAAGCAGAGCCTGACGACGGGAAACGATAATTATCTTGATCATCATACGGACAATATTCTTCGCAGCATTCCGCAGAAGGAGCATACCGCGACTGTTCGGGAAGAACTCGTGGAAAAATTGATCCGGCTGGAATGGCATGATTTTGACCAGGTGAAAAATATCGGCGGCAGGGCGGACTGTCAGGACGACTGGAATACGTTTTCGATTATGAGGAGGAGCCAGTATCTGACATGGACGGCTCCGATGCTGCAAAGCTATATTTCGGACTTTGAGGAGGCGGATAAGGCGGGCTGGAATCTCATTACCGAAAAATACGGCAGGATGATGGAAAGCACGGATCCGGCGGGCTATGCGGCGATCGCGGAGCGCTTCCCGGAGATCGATCCTGAGAAAAAACAGATTATTGAAGAGATTGTCAAAATACAGGTCGGATGGATGGAGGAGTGCGCGCAGCGTTATCCGAAGTCGGCGTCGCTTGCCAGAAGCATCCATACGTATGAAGATACTCTGTACAATACGTCGTACGAGACTTATTTGCGCGGGGAAATATCGACGTATTCCGACAGAACGCTCGACCTGTACGGAAGGTTTGTCGCGTCGCTCTGCAAGGAGGGGAAAAATCTGGCAGAAATGACGATCGGCAATTCCGCCAGATTGTACGGATACGACTCGCTCGAAGATATGGAAAGCCGGCTGTAATGTAGGAAAGAGGCGCTTTTTCGCAGATTCTGCGATTCTTAACAGTTGAACGAAAATTGACATCTGCCTATAATGAATCTAGGCGATAAATGCTGTTTCAAAAAGAATTATAGTGAACGGAGGTCAATTATGGAACAACTGAGTGTACCCGCTACAAAAGATAACGAACAGGTTTTCAAATTACTTTCCGATTTAATCCATACGAACAAAGAATTCCAGATCATGATCACGGTTCCGGCGTCCAGCGTGGGCGCCGGCGCTTATCGTGAAGAGGCGAAGACATTGTATGGAGAGAGCAGAGGGCCGGTACGCGATCTGGAAAAGGATGTAACGGATATGATTCATGAGATTGGCGTTCCGGCACATATCAAAGGATATCAATACTTGCGCGAGGCGATCATGATGTCGGTTGAGGATGTGGAAATGCTTAATTCCATTACAAAGATTTTGTATCCGACGATCGCAAAGAAATTTCAGACGACTTCAAGCCGTGTGGAGCGCGCGATCCGCCACGCGATCGAGGTCGCCTGGAACCGCGGCAAAATGGAGACGCTGGACGCGATGTTCGGCTATACGATTAACACAGGAAAGGGAAAACCGACCAATTCCGAGTTTATTGCGCTGATCGCCGATAAAATCCGTCTGCAATATCGAAATTAATCTTTCCAAGAAATGAAGAAGATGCTATAATGAAAAAAGGGGAATGGTTGTATACAGGGGATTCCTGCGCATAGTGCGGCGGATGGCGGCATGGATGCGCGCAACAACAAAAGAAGGTATGAGAGGATAGGGTATGAAACGTATTTTATTTGCAGCCTCGGAGGGGGTTCCATTTATCAAAACCGGCGGTCTTGCCGATGTAGTCGGTTCTCTGCCAAAATGCATTGACAAAGAGTATTTTGACGTCAGAGTCGTTTTGCCGAAATATTCCTGTATGAAACAGGAAATGAAAGACAAAATGAATTATGTGACGCACTTCTACATGGATTTCCATTACCGGAGCGAGTATGTCGGCATTCTGGAAGCCGAAGTAGACGGCGTGAAGTTTTACTTTATTGACAACGAGTCTTATTTCAGCGGCGCGAAGCCATATGGTGACGATACGTTATGGGAGATTACGAAGTTTGCGTTCTTCTCCAAAGCGCTGCTTTCGATTCTGCCTGTTATTGATTTCAGGCCGGACATCATTCATTGCCATGACTGGCAGACGGGTCTTGTGCCTGTATACCTGAAAGAACGCTTCCAGGGCGGTGATTTTTACCGCGGCATTAAGACGGTTATGACAATACATAATCTGAAATTCCAGGGAAAATGGGATGTGAAAACGGTCAAAGAGATTACCGGGCTGCCGGATTATTTCTTTACGCCCGATAAGCTGGAATGCTACAAGGATGCGAATTTGTTAAAAGGCGGTCTTGTATATGCGGACGCGATCACGACGGTCAGCGATACGTATGCCGAGGAGATCAAGACGGATTTCTACGGAGAGGGACTCAACGGTCTGCTCTGCGCCAGAAGCAGAGACCTGCGCGGTATTGTAAACGGTATCGACTATGACGAATTCAATCCGGAGACGGACGCATATGTAACGCATAAATACAATGCGGTCAATTTCCGCAAGGAAAAGATCAAAAATAAGCGCGATCTTCAGAAGCAGCTCGGACTGGATCAGGACGATAAGAAGATGATGATCGGCATCGTTTCCCGTCTGACGGATCAGAAGGGCTTCGATCTGATCGCTTATATGATGGACGAAATGTGTCAGGACAATATCCAGCTCGTCGTGCTTGGAACAGGCGACGCGAAGTATGAGAACATGTTCCGTCATTTTGACTGGAAATACGGCGATAAGGTGTCTGCGAATATTTATTATTCCGAGGAAATGTCACATAAGATTTACGCATCCTGCGACGCTTTCCTGATGCCTTCTCTGTTCGAGCCGTGCGGTCTCAGTCAGTTGATGGCGCTGCGTTACGGTACGATTCCGATCGTGCGCGAGACGGGAGGCCTGAAGGATACGGTACAGCCTTATAATGAGTACGAGAACACCGGTACGGGCTTCAGCTTCAGCAATTACAACGCGCACGAGATGCTTGGGGCGATCCGTTATGCGGAGCGCATCTACTACGATAAAAAACGCGAGTGGAATAAGATCGTCGACAGAGCGATGGCCGCCGACTTCTCCTGGGGCGTATCTGCAAGGAAATATCAGGAGATGTACGACTGGCTGATCGGCTAGAGAAAGATTTGAGATCAGATAAAACAGGCGGACGATTTCGGTATTTATCTTGAATCGAAATACATTTGCAGCGAATTTGGCGAGTACGTCCTGGAGACCTAAGGCTCCAGGCGAACGCAGCCTGAGCGTGAAATGTATTTCGATTCATAAACAGGTACCGGAATCGGTCGCTTTTTTAATTTAATCCGAAATTTTCTTGATCCCGGAAATATCCGAATCGATCACAAGAGAATAATTGGTATAGTATACGACAAAGCCGGGCGCTCCGCCGCCCGGTTTTTTGACGTTCTTTTTGAGCGTATAATCGATCTCGATTTTCTGCTGTCCCTTTGCTTTGGAATAAAAGGCGGCAAGCCTTCCCGCTTCCTCGAAGGTACGGTCGGGCACTTCGCCTTCTTTCTCCACTTTGACAATGACATGAGAGCCGGGCATACCTTTGGCATGGAACCACCAGTCGCCTCCGTTTGCAAAACGGAAGGTCAGTTCGTCGTTCTGGTAGTTGTTTTTTCCGACATAGATGTCATATCCGTCGCTGCTGACGTAATGGAACGGTCTGCTCGTGACCTTTATTTTTTTCGTGCCGCCCTTTCTGCGGAGATAGCCGCTTTCGATCAGCTCTTCCCGGATCTGGACGAGATCTTCTTCCCTGAGCGCGATATCGAGCGAGGCGGAGACGGATTCCAGATGGTCGATCTCGCTCTTTCCCTGTTTTGTCAGTTCTGACAGAGCTTCGTACGTCCGTTTCAGTTTTCCGTATTTTTCAAAATATTTTTTTGCGTTTTCGGACGCAGAGAGCTGCGGATCGAGCGGGACCGTGACGGGGGCTCCCGTATAATAATTGACCGCTTCCATCGTCTTTGCGCCGGGCGCCACATCGTAACCGTAAGCGTTCAGCAGCTCGCCGTAGAGTTTGTAAGTATCCCTTTTTTCGGTGTCGGCTATCTGACGGAGCTGGAGATCATATTTTTTGACGTTTCGTTCCAGAGCGGTCTGCACGATATGACGCAGGTCGGCGGATTTCTGCCGGATGCGGGTAACGGTATCTTTTTCCGCGTAATAATCGTGGAGCAGGACGGAAATGGAAGGAAAGTCTTTTCTCTGACTGCCTGGATAGCTTGTGAGCGGCAGCGCGGAATATTCCCTCGGCGCGCCGTTTTCGTATACGATCTGCGGCGAAAAGCAGCCTTCCCGGACAGAGCGCATCATCGCGTCGAAAGCCTGCCAGAGACGCTCTGTCTCCGGCGCATCCAGAGCCTGCGCCGGCTTGTCCGCGTCCACGTCCGCACGGTAGCAGACCTCATGGGCGATTACGGGAGAAATGCCGGTAAAGCTCATATAGAGCGATTTGAAAGCGGGCATTGCCTTAGCGGTAATGGCAGTCACAAAACCGTCTTTGTCCGTAGTCAGCGGATCGAGCTTTTCCTGCGTCTGCGGAATGAAGTACGGTCTGCCCGGCAAAACCTCGCGGACGGAGCTGACCATGCCGGAGACGTGCTTGATGCTGTCGATGATCGTGCCTGAATCGTCGCAGAAAATAAGGTTGCTGTGCTTTCCCATAATTTCTATGATAAGCGATTTACGGCATAGATCGCCCAGCTCGTTTAAGTGCTCGATTTCGATGCGGACGCTGCGTTCCAGACCGGGCTGGCTGACTGACACGATGCGCCCGTTTTGGAGATGCTTGCGCAGGAGCATACAGAAATTCGGAGCGGTCATCGGACTTGCCAGATTGTCGGGCGTCAGATAGATAAGCGGAAGCGAAGCACTGGCGGAAAGAAAGAGCCGCCGCTGTTCCTTTCCGCGCCGTACCGTAATGAGCAGAGCGTCGCCTTCCGGCTGCGCGATCTTATAAATGCGTCCTCCGGTCAGGGAGTCGCTTAATTCTTTTGTAATACATGCGATTGTGATTCCGTCAAATGCCATAAAAATCCCCTTTTTCATAAATGAGATTCGGGTGTCAAAAGGTTTTATTGAAAACTGGTATGTCAAATTGCACAATATATTTTATTGACTAGGCATCGTAAAAATAAAACCTTTTGCCCCGAATCCAAATGGATAAATCTATCGTCTGCTTTGTTCATGTAACACTCATTATATCATGTCCGTGCGGATGTGGATAGAAAAGTTTTGCGGCGGGGAGAAAAAAGAAAAGCGAAAACATTGCGGGAATGTATTTTTTCTGGTACAATAGTTGCATCTTATCGACTTATTATGAAGGAGGAGAACGACTATGAAATTAAGAAAGACCTTACGCCTTATGGCAGCGGGCATTCTTTCCGCGTTTGTGCTTGCGGCGACAGGCGCGGCGGGAAGCGGCATCGAGGCGCAGGCGGCCGATAACATGAATGTGAGCGCGCTGATTAACGGCGGCAACGTAACGGTAACGGCTTCGGCTGTGAGCGCGCCGGCGAGCGACGACGGCATGCTTTATTTGTTTGCAGAGCCGGTTTATTCCGATACGATCACGACAAGCGCACTGGCGAGCGCGCCGACGGGCACGAACGTAACGTTTACGACGCCTCTGAACGCAAACAGCGCGGATACGAGACTGTTTTCGCAGTTTATTGTGGCGTCCATGAAGGGCGGACAGTATGTGCCGCTGAATCCGGGTTCTTATGTGACCAATCCGGAGGCGATCGCCACAAAAACGTTTGCAAGGACCGTAACGGGCAAAAAAGGTCTGGTAGCCGATCCCGCGAAGCTGGAAAACGGCGAATTACAGGATCTGGGCGTAAAGCAGACGCTTTACAACGTTTACGTTTCCAGAATTCTTGGTCCGACCCAGAACAGCAGCTATCCGACGATCAATTACAACTATAACGGAAAAACATATCAGTTCAACGGTCTTGTCGTAGCGGAATATGACGGTATTTTCGGATCTTTTACAAAGAAAGGAATCCAGACGACGGCGATTCTGTTAAACGAAAACGACGGACGCGTTCCGGCGCTGATCCATCCGCTTGCAAGAGACGGCTTTGCCAGCCCTCTTTATGCGTTTAATACGGCGGAGCAGGCGGGCGTGGAGTATCTGACGGCTGCGGCGGCTTTCCTTGCGGAGCGGTATTCCGATAATACGCACGGCAAGGTCGACAACTGGATCGTCGGAAACGAAGTGAACGCAAGATACGAATGGAATTACGTGAATATCCCCGATCTGAACGCATATGCGAACGAGTACGCGGAAGCTTACCGTCTCTGCTACAATGCGATCAAGAGCAAAAACGCAAACGCAGGCGTTTATATCTGTACGGAGCAGCAGTGGGACCGCAACAGAAAGGAAGCGGGAAAGTACGACGGCAAGGACTTTATCGTTGCGTTTAACAGCGCGATCAAAGCGGGCGGCGACGTTGACTGGGGTCTGATGAACCATCCGTATCCGGTACCGCTGACATGGGCTGCTTACTGGACGGGCGGCGCTTATTATAAGAATCTGGTAAAACATAACGAGAATTCCGCTTATGTCACAATGGAAAATCTTGAAGTTCTGACGGATTATATGTGCAGGCCGGAGCTGCTTGCGCCGAACGGACAGGTTCGTTCTATTATAACGGCATGCGGTTATGTGACGGCGCAGGGCGAAGATTATGCCTGCGCGGCGATGGTGTTGGCATGGCAGCAAGTCATGAACAATCAGCATATCGACGCGTTCCTTATGGCGAACCAGTCTGAGCGTCCCGATGAGATCGCGCAGGGACTGCCTCTTGGTCTGAGCCATGTGGACGGTTCGCATAAGTCGACCTATGAATGCTTTAAGCAGCTGGACGGCCCGAACGCCGGCGTTTACCTTCAGCAGGCGCTTGCGCTCAGAGGAGTATCTGATATCAGTCAGGTAATCTCCCCGAGATAACGGACAGGAAATTTGGAGAACGGTATTGTGATAAAACGAAGAAAAGCATCCATATTCGGAGGAATTCTGATCGGCATGTGCGTTTTTCTTGGAAGCGGCGGATGCGTGTCCGCAACAGAGAGCGTAGCTACAGGGACGGAGGCGGCGGACG
>JAGARW010000188.1 GCA_017621975.1 Lachnospiraceae bacterium
AAACGGAAAAGGAAAGAAGCGTATGACAAAAGCGGCGGTATCATTCACGATACCGCCGCTTTTGCTTTAGCACTAAAGATATACTAAAAATCCGAAGCCGTCCCCGATTGGAACCGGGTTCGGATTATCATTATCTGGTGCGGATAACAGGACTTGAACCTGCACGGTCTCCCACCAGAACCTAAATCTGGCGCGTCTGCCAATTCCGCCATATCCGCCCATTGATGCCAAACCATGTTGCCGTTATGATCAGACAATTCAATTATACTATTCGGCGCGTTTTTAATTATATATAAACTTCCTGTTTCTTGTCAAGCCGAAACGCCGATGCATTATGTAAACTGTATATTCTTTTCCGCTAAAACGCCGCTCCGTCCTTCCTTATTTCAATTTACTGATAATTTTTTGATGTATCCGAATCAAAAATGCAGTTGACATAACAAGGGACGCCGCCTCCGCAATCGGAAAGGACCACCAGACATAATTGACATTTCCAAACCGAGACAGCAGACAGGCAGCCGGCAGAAGCACGATCAGCTGTCTTGCCACCGACACGATCAGACTGTAAAAGCCGTTTCCAAGCGCCTGAAACACACTGCTGCATATAATGCAATACCCGGCAATGATAAAGCTGAAGCTGATGATTCGAAGCGCCGGCACGCCAAGCTGAAGCATTGTCTCAGACGCCTTGAACATAATCAGCAGATTCGCGGGGAAAACCTGAAAAATTACCGTTCCTACCGCCATAATCAAAACCGCATACATCGTACTGTATTTGATCGTCTGTACGACTCGCTTTCTGCTGTTTGCGCCGTAATTATATGCAACAATCGGGATCATACCGTTGTTCAGTCCAAATACCGGCATGAAAATGAAGCTCTGAAGTTTGAAATACACGCCGAATACCGCCGTTGCCGTCGAAGTAAATGCAATCAGAATACGGTTCATGCCATATACCATAACGGAAGCGATCGACTGCATGATGATAGAGGGAATGCCGACTTTATAAATCTGGGAAATAATCTTAAGATCAGGACGAAATCCCTTCAGCTTTAACTGCACCTCATGGTTTACTCTCTGATTGAGAATCACCGCAAGAACCGACGCAACGATCTGTCCCGCAACCGTCGCTGCCGCAGCGCCTGCTACTTCCATGCGCGGAAAACCAAATAAGCCGAAAATCAGGATCGGGTCCATAATAATATTGATAATAGCGCCTGTTCCCTGAATGATCATCGTATAAAATGTTTTTCCGGTCGACTGCAGCAAACGTTCCATTGTTACCTGAAGAAATACGCCGAAGGAAAGACAGCAGCAGATCATGCCGTACTGAATTCCATACGCAACGATCTGCGCATCAGATGTCTGGCTTCTGTAAAAAATCCCAACTCCAAAAATACCGATCAGCAGCGTCAGCAAATAGCTGATCAGCGCCAGAAATACCGCGTTGTCCGCCGTACGGTTTACTTTTTCATAATTTTTTTCTCCAAGCGATTTGGAAAGAAGCGCATTGACGCCGACGCCTGTACCTGCCGCAACTGCGATCATCAGATTCTGAAGCGGAAATGCAAGCGATACTGCCGTCAAGGCGTTTTCGTTGATCCGGGATACAAAAACACTGTCTACCACATTATAAAGCGCCTGTACAAGCATTGATATCATCATCGGCAGGGACATATTGAGCAAAAGCTGATTGATCGGCATCGTCCCCATTTTGTTTTCTTTCAGTCTGTTCTGTTCCATATCATAATTCTCCTAAATCTGTTTTCTCACGATCGTATATTCGTCCCCAAAACGGTAATAGGGGCAGGCATAATGCTTTTCCAATAGAAAATGCGCCATCTCGTCTTCATCCAAATCCATTTGACATGTATAGCATTCGTAATCCTCATCATATTCATAATACATACAGCTCTCGCAGCTTCCCGCCTGCTTTTTCTTTTTCATATACGTCTCCGTTCTAAAAGCGTTTGCGCGGCAGGGCAGATCTCACGCCATGCCTTCCAGAATCTCTCCGGTCTTCAAAAAATAATATCTGCACTCCGGCTGCCGATGCAGCAAAAGCTTTCTTCCGATTTCCTGCATACGATCCGTCGCCCGATGGTACATCAGCATATTTTCCCACGGGATTCCCCGAATGTACTCCAGTTCTCTGGAATTTAAGTAAGGCAGAGGGGCATCCTGCTCTGAAGCCGTCCCATGCATTCCAAACGGACAGGAAATATAGACATTTTCCGCGCCGTTCTCACTTATTTTGCGATACAGGCAGTCATTCAGACGCTCCTGTTTCGATACGTCGATCCGTATCAAACGCGCCCGCCCGCCGTCCGTTCCCATGTCGGGAAGTTCCTTTACGAGCAGACCTGACTCAAGCATATATCTGTATGCCGTTTTCCGTACCCGCTCCCTCGGCGTCGGATAGGAGAGCGCGCGCATCATCTGGTCCACCGAATAGCCAAGATCGACAAGGTGACGGATCGCGCCGCCGCTTGCCGCATCATGTACAAAATCAGACAACGCCTCTTCAAAATATTTCTGCCGTTCTTCCATTCCGCCTCCCGACAAAGCCTTTTTCTATTCTGACATACTCCAACACCTTATACGCTAAAAATACCACTTTTACATACACAGTATATAAAAGTGGTACTCATCATGAGACACGGGGGAGTCGAACCCCCGACAACTTGATTAAAAGTCAAGTGCTCTACCAACTGAGCTAGTATCCCATACATTAAAATAGAAACTGGGCTAACTGGATTCGAACCAGCGAATGCAGGAGTCAAAGTCCTGTGCCTTACCGCTTGGCGATAGCCCATTATGACGATATACTCCTGTATTAAGGTGGATAAAGGGATTCGAACCCTTGGCCTCCAGAGCCACAATCTGGCGCGCTAACCAGCTGC
>JAGARW010000189.1 GCA_017621975.1 Lachnospiraceae bacterium
AACAAACGTCGCCACAGTAACCGTTATTACTTTTTTCTGATAATTTAAAAAATTAGTTAAAAATATTGTCATACTATACAACACAAAATATGGTATCAACAAGATAAGCACTTTAATGGAACTTCGGTATTGTTGTCCATAAAATATCGGAATAAAAATTGGAAGAAGAATACACATCATAAATGCAACAGTCAACAAAAACAAAAAATTACCGCCGAGTATTTTCCAGAAGCTGCGGCATTTTTCTTTAATCGTCTCATTCTCTATGACCGCAAACTGTACCATCACAGCCACACAAATCGCAAGCGGTATGTTAGTAGCCTTTGAAATCAAATTTTTTGCAACGGAATAAATTCCCACTTCTCCTTTATGCAGGGTTCCTAATATGAAGGTATCCATCTCCGTCGCAACCATTCCGCCGATATTACCAATTAAAAGGGGGATCGCATATCGGATAATCTCCCCCGCATATGGATTTTGCTTTCTTATCCGGAATTTCCATGAAAAAGGAAGCTGTTTCGTCCCAACTATTATGGCAAGCAAAGCCGACAAAGCATAGCCGCAAGCCAATCCATAGCTTCCAGCCGCCTTCATGCCACAAATCCCAATCACGATATAACCGACAAATTCTACGCTTGTAACGATAAATAACTTCTTAAACGAAGACATTCCGATAAACGATTCTTTTATACAGCATAAAACGGCATAAAAGGCTGAATAAACAAGTCCTGAAATCAGCAACCCCTTCAGATGAGGGTATTTTTGAGGATATCCAAGATAACCCGCTCCAAAGCCGACAAGTCCGACTAATATGACTGCTAAAGAAATGCTGACAACGACCTGAAGGCGTACTCCCTGTTCAAAATAGTCCCTCTGCTTTTCCAGATCTCCCTCCGATTTTGCAATATATACCCTACAGGATGAATCAACACCAAAGCGGAAAATCCAATTACAAATTACAATAATCGAATATACATAATTCCATTCGTCAAACAAAACGTAACCTAACAATCTGGCTGCTATAATATCCAAGCCAAAATAGCATACCATGGCAACGATCTTTGTCAAAAAATTATAAAAAATGTTTTTTTGAGCCGCCTTACTATCCATTGATAATATCCAACCACTCTTTCATCAGATTTTTCATATCAAAATATTCGCTTCGTTCTTTTCCTCTTTTTTCATAATATTTGCGGAGCGTTTCATTTTGCAGCATCTCAACTAACGCCTCCGCTAAAAAACTTTCATTCTGCTCCAGTGCAACATCAGCTTCATGCATCACACCACTACAGAGAGGAGTGATAACTCCATATTCAGTCAATGTATTTTCTTTGATCTCGCCCTCCATAGGATAATCCATGATTTCTCTTGCACCGCTTCTAAAATCGGTCACAACAACCGCCGTTGCACATGCCAGTGCTTCTAACAGTACTGTCGGCATTCCCTCCAGCATTGAAGGAAATGCAAAAACTGCGCTTTTAGAAATATATTTATCTAATTCATTATTGAATCCCCTGATAATAACTGAATCCTCTATGTGATAATCTTTTACCAGCCTTTCTAAATATTCCCTTAATTCTCCTATTCCAAAAATAACCAAACGCGCATCTGGAACTTTCTTTAATACCTCCGTAAAAGCGCGAACCAAATGCCATTGTCCTTTCGCATAACTCATTCTGCCCGCAGTAATAATAGTTTTATCTTTCATGAAATAATCTTCTTCCGGCTGTAGGGGCAACGCTGCCAGCTCTTCAATTGAACCGCTGTCAATTCCATTATATATGACCTTAAACAAATCTTTGCGAACACCGAAGTTAGCAATCAGATCATCCCTAATCGCAATATTTTGCGCAACAATGCAGGTTGCGTGATTATAAAAAAGCCGGATGCAGGGAAACACAATATACTTATACACAGGCGTCTTACTTTCCCACGACATATATTTCACAGAGGTAATAATCACTCTACAGTACTTCTTTCCTGTCAGAATATTCGCTACGTTAGCGCTGTCTAATAAACTGATACACGCTTTATAATGATTTCTCTTTTTCAATTCCGACATATATTTTAATCTCTTCAAGAAGACTCTTCCCTGATAAAACAGACTCCGTCTGTTTTTCGGTTCCGGGATGTCCAACGATATAATATTTCCTTTATAGGGAAATTGAATATTCTGGTCAGAATTGATCAAAATATCTGCCTCATAATCATCTGGAAGCGTCATTGTAATATTTGAGATCATCTTCTGAGCTCCCCCCATATTTAAAGAGGAAGACACAATTAAAATTCTTTTTTTCATTTCATTTCCCCCGCTGTAAAGCCATATTATTAAATAAACGCCACATTATTTCTTTCTTATCTGCAAAACAAAAAATCAATAATATTTTTCTAATTGTTCTCCCTGA
>JAGARW010000022.1 GCA_017621975.1 Lachnospiraceae bacterium
GATCCTTGATCTTTCTCGCAAGAAGCCCGCATTCCAGCCCTGCGTGAATCGCCTGAATGACCGGCTCCCTGCCGTACATCTCTTTATAGACCCGCACCATATCTTCACGGAGCTTCGAATCCTTCTTATATTCCCACGCGGGATAAATTCCTTCCGTCGTCAGAGAGCCGCCGAGAAGCTCTGTCAGAAAACGCAGCTTCTCCGCAAGGAAATCCCTTGCCGTCTGCACGGAGCTTCTGACCGCATAACGCAGCGTCAGTTCTTTTTCATTCAATACCAATACGCCGAGATTCAGCGAGGTTTCCACGAGCCCTTTAATATCGGCGCTCATCGACTGAATCCCGTTCGGAAGCAGTGTAATCAGAGCGACTGCCTTTCTGCGGGAATCCCCGGTCAGCGCCTTTGCTTCGGAAACTTCTTTTTTCTGCGCAGCGATACGGATATCCGGGTCTGTCACCGCATATTCCCTGCGGATCACGCTTTCCGTTTCCTTAATCAGACGTTCCATTTCCTGCGCGTCTTTGTTTTCCACAAGAATAACGGCCTGTGTCTTACGCGGGATCGCATTATCTTTGAGTCCGCCCTCCATGGAAACGATCGAATACTCTACCTTTCCCTCAAGCGTCATCAGCACGCGTCCCATCAGCAGATTGGAATTGGCTCTTCCTTTATCGATCTCCGCGCCGGAATGTCCTCCGATTAAGCCGTCCACCGTCAGTTCATACAGACTGCCGTAACGGGTTTCATAAGAAACAGGCAGCGCCGCTTTTGCGCTGCATCCGCCTGCACAGCTCGTCAGCAGATAACCTTCCTCTTCCGAATCCAGATTGAGGAGCTTATGTCCCTTAAGACCCGACAGATCGATCGCTCCTGCTCCTTCCATGCCGACCTCCTCGCTGACCGTAAAGATCGCCTCGATCCTCGGATGCTCTAGCGTATCGGAAGCTAAAATAGCAAGCGCATAGGCGATCGCAATTCCGTCGTCGCCGCCAAGCGTCGTTCCCTCCGCCGTGATATAGTCGCCCTCTATTTTAAGCCGCAGTCCGTCCCGCTCAAAATCAATATCACAGTCCGGTTCCTTTTCACAGACCATGTCAAGATGCCCCTGAATCATCAAAGGCTCCACGTTCTCATAGCCCGCCGTCGCTTCTTTTACAATAATAATGTTGCCGAGACTGTCCTGACGCACGGCAAGACCGCGCTTCTGTGCGAAATCCACGCAGTAGTCGCTCAGCTTCTTTTCCTGATAGGAAGGACGGGGGATCCCGCATATTTCCTCAAAATAGGAGAACACTTCCTTCGGCTCCAGATTTGATAAAACGCCCATACTGTTTTCTCTCCTTACTTTTTCTTATTCTGCAGATTCGTGTATACGATAAAATCGTTGCTCCGCAATATATGCAAAAACTTAGCCAGCCTTTCATAAAGAGGCTCAGCGTCCTGTCCGAATTTTTCTTTTACTGCTTTTCCTATTTCATAGACGCTCCGCTGTCCGTCTATCTGCATCCAGACAAAGCTCCCGAATGCGTCCAGTTCAATATAGCTGACTTTTGGTCTGCGGAAAAAAATCTGAGCGATCCGGTTAAAAAGCCCCTTATTCTTCCGCTCGATTTCGATCAGCTTCTTTTTATTTTCTTTATAAGGGAACAGAATGTTCCGTTTCGGAATATAATCCAGATAATTTTCTTTCTCTTTTTTTCTCATTTGCGCTCCGCATTGATCCAGTCTCATTGTTTGAAAAAGTGTCTGCAGCCTGAACGCCACAGACACTTCTTCGTTTTATTTTATGTCGTACCGACCCTTTTATACGTTTGTTTCCGCCAATTATTTGTTCGGCTTTCTCTTCATGAAGTAAACGATTGTCGCGCACAACAGTGCAAACGCAACAAGTCCGCCGATATTACCAAGGTTTAAGCCAAGGCAGGTTCCAAGGAAATCTCCAAGCGTGCCTGTTCCCATCGGAATAATCGCGAATACGGCAAGCAGAATCCCGACGAGACCTTCTCCTGCGATCAGACCGGAAGAATACAGAACGCCGTTTTCAATGATCTGCTTTCTGTCCGCTTCGGAATCCATTTTCTTCTTATCGAAATACAGACGAATCAGTCCGCCTACCATGATCGGCGTACTTAAGTGGATCGGCAGATACAGACCGACTGCAAACGGAAGCACCGGAACCTGTAGAATCTCTACAACGATCGCGATCGCCGCGCCGCAGAAAATAAGCGGCCACGGAAGCTCTCCGCCCATAACGCCTTCTACTACCATCTTCATCAAAGTTGCCTGAGGAGCCGGAAGCTCTGCGGAACCGTAGCCCCACGCCGTGCTCAGCAGATACAATACGCCGCCGATCGTAATCGCGGAAATCACAACGCCGATGATCTCGCCGATCTGCTGTCTCTCCGGCGTAGCGCCGACAATAAAGCCTGTCTTTAAATCCTGCGACGTATCGCCCGCGATCGCCGCAATAATACAAATAATGGAACCGATCGTAATCGCAGCGATCATGCCCGGCATACCGATATTTCCGGTTGCCTTCAAAAGCATTGTGGAAATCAGAAGCGTTGCGATCGCCATACCGGAAACCGGATTGTTGGAGCTTCCTACGATACCAACCATTCTGGAAGATACCGTTGCAAAGAAGAATCCAAAAATAATGATAATGATCGCGCCGATCAGATTGACCGGAATCGCAGGAATGAGCCACATAGCGATCGCAATTACGCCGACTGCGATCATAACGATGTTCATCGGCAGATCTCTGTTCAGACGGTCGTTGCCGCCCGCCTTTTTGCCGTAAACAGCCATTGCCTGCTTAAATGTGCGGATAATCATCGGGAACGATTTGATCAGGGAAAGAATGCCGCCCGCCGCTACCGCGCCCGCGCCGATATAACGGATGTAGCTGCCCCAGATGCCCCATGTGCCGAGCTCGCTGATCGGAGCCGTCGCAGGATAAAGCACCATATCTCCTCCAAATAAAACGATCAGAGGCATGAGTACGAACCAGCCTACCGTACCGCCGGCAAGCAGGTAAGAAGAAACCTTCGGTCCGCAGATGTAGCCTACGCCTGCAAGGGCAGGAAGCACATCCATTCCGATACCGGACCCTTTATAGCTCTCAATCGAATAATCCACTTCACTCGGAAACAGTTTTAATCCGTCCGCAATGAATTTGTAAACCGCCGCAATGCCAAGTCCCGCAAATACGGTGCTCGCCTTTGCGCCGCCCTCTTCGCCTGCCAGAAGAACCTCGGCGCATGCCTGTCCTTCCGGATAAGGAAGCTTGCCGTGCTCCTGGACGATCAATGCGGAACGCAGCGGAATCATAAACAGTACGCCGAGAATACCGCCGCAAAGCGCGATCAGAGAAATTTCAATCAGAGAAGGATTCGCGTCTCCCGCCTCTGCCGCCCACATAAACAACGCGGGCATTGTAAAAATTGCGCCGGCCGCCACCGATTCGCCGGCTGATCCAATGGTCTGCACCATATTGTTTTCCAGAATCGAATCTCTTTTCAGGATCACACGGATAATACCCATTGAAATAACTGCTGCAGGGATAGAAGCCGATACGGTCATACCAACTCGTAATCCCAGATAAGCGTTTGCTCCGCCGAACAGAACTGCCAGGATCGCGCCGATCAGAATCGATGTCACGGTCAATTCGGGAACTACCTTGTCCGCCGGAATAAACGGCTTAAACTCTTTTCCGTTTTCCATTTATCTTTTACCACCTTTCGTATAGTGTGTCTATTGTACTATATGCCGCGCATGCCTGTCAACTTTTTAACAATCTACCCTGCTGTCATGATGCTTCGTTGTCGCAGCGCCGCGTTACCGTTATAAAATCCCGGTCAGTTTTTAAAGCTGTGGATCGGCGCCGGAATTCTGCCGCCTCTGTTGATAAAGGCGTCGCAGGAAAACTCATTGACCGGCATGATCGGCGCATAACCGAACAATCCGCCGAATTCTACCTTGTCCCCGACGTCTTTGCCGACCGCTGGTATCACTCTGACTGCGGTCGTTTTCTGATTTACCATACCGATCGCCATTTCGTCCGCTATGATGCCCGAAATCGTCGTCGCCTTTGTTTTTCCGGGAATCGCGATCATATCCAGACCGACGGAGCAGACGCATGTCATTGCTTCCAGCTTTTCAAGCGTCAGCGCTCCCGCCGAAACCGCGTCGATCATGCCCTGATCTTCCGATACCGGAATAAACGCGCCGCTTAATCCTCCTACATAGGAGGACGCCATCACGCCGCCCTTCTTGACCTGATCGTTCAGGAGCGCAAGCGCCGCCGTCGTACCGGGCGCGCCCGCATATTCCAGACCGATCTCGCACAAAATGTCCGCTACGCTGTCGCCGATCGCAGGCGTCGGCGCAAGCGACAGATCGACGATACCGAACGGAATATTCAGCATTCTGGACGCTTCCTGCGCGACAAGCTGACCGACTCGCGTTACCTTAAACGCCGTCTTTTTGATCGTCTCGCACAGCACTTCAAAATTCTCGCCGCGCACTTTTGTAAGCGCGGTCTTGACAACGCCCGGTCCGCTGACGCCGACATTGATGATGGCGTCGGCTTCCGTTACGCCGTGGAATGCGCCCGCCATAAACGGATTATCGTCCGGCGCGTTGCAGAATACGACAAGCTTCATGCAGGCGATCGAATCGTTGTCCTTCGTCAGCTCCGCCGTCTCCTTAATGATCTCGCCCATCAGCTTGACGCCGTCCATGTTGATGCCGGTTTTGGTCGATCCCAGATTGACCGAGCTGCATACCCGTTCCGTCTCCGCAAGCGCTTTCGGGATCGAACGGATCAAAAGCTCGTCCGCATGCGTCATCCCTTTCGATACGAGCGCGGAATAACCGCCGATCAGGTTCACGCCAACTTCCTTCGCCGCCCTGTCCATCGTGTGCGCAAGAAGCGTAAAATCCTCCGGCGTTTTGCACGCCGCCCCGCCGATCAGCGCCATCGGCGTCACGGAAATCCGCTTATTGACGATCGGGATTCCGAATTCCTTTTCGATCTCCTCCCCCGTCGCTACCAGATCCTTTGCTACCGTCGTGATCTTGCGGTAAACCTTTTCATTCAACTTGTTCAGATCGGAATCGATGCAGTCGAGAAGGCTGATGCCGAGCGTGATCGTACGCACGTCCAGATTTTCCTTCTCGATCATCTTATTCGTTTCCGAAACTTCAAATATATTCAGCATAATTGTCTCCCTTCCGAAACCTTATGTAATTTTTAAGCCGTGCCCACCTCGCCGCCGCTTCGCTCCGGCTCGTTCACGGGCTGCCTGCTGTCCTCACCGAATCTAA
>JAGARW010000190.1 GCA_017621975.1 Lachnospiraceae bacterium
ATTCGGGTGTCAAAAGGTTTTATTTTTACGATGCCTAGTCAAATCGTACAAAAATTTTATTTCCTGTTCCGGGCTGTGCAGGCACAGTCAATAAAATATATTGTACAATTTGACAATACCGGTTTTCAATAAAACCTTTTGACACCCGAATCCTATAAATTCAAGGAAAGAAGGAACCAAGATGGAACAAAAGATCGACCGGATCGAAAATATGCGAGGCGGCGAAGGACACGCGGTCATCTGGCACATTCTCGAAAAGGAACAGATGAACGACAAATGCAAAATGTACGCGCAGGTGACGCTGGAGCCGGGCTGCAGCATCGGTTATCACGAGCATCACGGAGAGAGCGAGACATATTACTTTTTATCGGGGGAAGGCGTTTACGACGATAACGGGACAAAGCGCGGCGTAAAAGCGGGCGACGTGACGGTGACGTCGGACGGCATGGGACACAGCATTGCTAACGCGGGCGGCAAAGACCTCGTTTTTATGGCGTTGATTTTGTCCTGCTGACATATTTTTTGAAAAAATGCAGAACCTTATAGAAAAGGGACGGTGAGTGCGGAAGACGGACTTGCGGTCCTTTTTTCATTTCCTTGCTAAAAACACAACAAAAACAATCATAAACAATCACAATCCGTCATTTTAAACAAAAACGATCGTGAAATTTTGTGAATTGATACGATTGATTATGACCGAATATGAGTGTATTATAATAGTGACAGGAGGAACGGATATGATCTATACAGTAACATTTAACCCATCTCTGGATTATACGGTATCGGTGGAAGAATTCGAGCTTGGCAAGACGAACAGGACGTCTTCGGAGGAAATGTTTCCCGGAGGCAAGGGAATCAACGTTTCCGTGGTGCTGCATCACCTTGGAATGGAAAACACGGCGCTCGGTTTTCTGGCGGGCTTTGTCGGCAAAGAGATCGAACGCAAGGTGGCGGAATGCGGCGTCCATGCGGAATTCATTCATCTCGCGGAAGGAAATTCCCGTATCAATCTGAAAATCAAAAATATTGACGGGACGGAGATCAACGGAATGGGACCTGAGATTCCGGAACATAAGCTTGCCGCGCTGCGCGCAAGGATCGACCAACTGACGGAGGGAGACGTGCTTGTGCTTGCAGGCAGCATTCCGCGCAGTATTCCGACGACGATTTACAGCGAGTTGATGGAACGGCTTGCAGACCGGAATATTCTTTTTATCGTAGATGCGGAGAGGGAACTGCTTACGGATGCGCTGCGGTATCGTCCGTTTCTGATCAAACCGAATAATCATGAGCTTGGAGAAATTTTCCACGTGACATTGCATACGAGGGAAGAGGTAGTTCCGTATGCAAAACGGCTGCAGGAAATGGGAGCGCGCAATGTGCTTGTATCCATGTCGGCGCAGGGAGCGGTTCTCGTAGATGAGAACGGAAACGTTCATGAAAGCCTGCCGCCGAAAGGAGAGCTTGTTAACGCAGTGGGAGCCGGCGATTCTATGGTAGCCGGATTCCTTGCAGGATGGCTTTCATGCAGAGATTATCATCATGCCTTTTTGATGGGACTTGCGGCGGGAAGCGCAAGCGCGTTTTCCGAAAGTCTTGCAACGGGGGAAGAAGTAGAGGCGGTATACCGCACGATTTGTTAGAAAAGCGCAGAGCGCTTCGGAATGGAGGAGAAGGAATGAAAATCAGGGATTTATTGGATGAAAGGAGTATTTTACTCTCATCCGGCGCAAAGAATAAGAAAGAAGCTCTCGATCAGGCGATCGCGCTGATGGCGAAAAGCGGCAGGATATCCGATCTGGATGCATACAGCAAAGCGGTTTATGCGAGAGAAGAGGAAGGAACGACGGGAGTCGGCGAGGGGATTGCGATTCCGCATGGCAAAGGCGATGCGGTAAAAGAACCCGGACTGGCGGCTATGGTGATTCCGAAAGGCGTTGACTTTGAAGCAGTAGACGGACAGGACGTTACGCTTTTGTTTTTGATCGCCGCCCCGAATACGGAGGACAATGTGCATTTGGACGTACTCAGCAAGCTTTCCGTTATGCTGATGGATGAAAAGTTTGTGGAAGAGCTGCGCGGCGCGAAAAGCGAAAAGCAGTTCCTTGAGATTGTCGATCGCGCGGATCAGGAGCAGGCGGATATTGACGAGCGTCTTGGCAGCCAAAAGGAAACGGGAACGGAAACAGGACGTATTCTGGCGGTAACGTCATGCCCGACCGGTATCGCGCATACGTATATGGCTGCGGAAGCGCTGGAAAAAGCGGCGAAAGCGAGAAACTGCTTTATTAAGGTAGAAACAAGAGGCTCCGGCGGCGCTAAAAATCTGCTGACGGATACGGAGATCGAGAAAGCTGACTGTATCATCGTAGCGGCGGACGCCAAAGTGCCGATGGATCGTTTTGCAGGCAAGCCGGTCATTACCTGTCAGGTATCGGACGGCATCAGCCATGCGGCGGAAATGATTGACAGGGCGTTGTCCGGGCAGGCTCCGATTTATCAGGCAAAAGGCGGATCTGGGGAGAGAACACAGAGCGCAAAGAGCGGCGGAGCAGGACATCAGGTCTATATGCAGCTCATGAACGGCGTATCGCACATGCTGCCGTTTGTAGTCGGCGGCGGTATTCTGATCGCGATCGCATTTCTGATCGACGGCATGAATATTGACATTAACGCGCTGACGGCGGAAGAGAGAAGCGCGTTCGGAACGATCACACCGCTTGCCGCTATGTTTAAAGGAATCGGAGGAACGGCGTTCGGACTGATGCTGCCCGTTCTGGCAGGCTTTATTGCGGAAGCGATCGCGGACCGGCCGGGTCTTGCGCTTGGCTTTGTAGGCGGTATGATCGCGGCAGGCGGCAAATCCGGCTTCCTTGGGGCGATTGCGGCAGGCTTCCTTGCAGGCTATATCATCGTGCTTTTACGCAAACTGTGCGGGAAGCTCCCGGCGGCGATCGAAAAACTGGCGCCTGTGCTCATTTATCCGCTTTTCGGTATTTTGCTGATCGGCATTGGCATGAATTACGTGATCGAGCCGGTCGTAGGCGCGATCAACGCGGCGCTGAACAGCGGGCTTGCAAGTATGGGCGGCACAAGTAAGACGCTGCTCGGTCTGATACTCGGCGCGATGATGGCGATCGACATGGGAGGTCCGTTCAATAAAGCGGCATACGTATTCGGTACGGCGGCGATCGCAGCAGGAAATTATGATATTATGGCTTCCGTTATGATCGGCGGCATGACGCCTCCGTGCGCGATCGCGTTGGCAACGCTGCTGTTCAAAAATAAATTTACAAAAGAAGAGAAAGAATCCGGACCGACGAACTTTATTATGGGGCTTGCTTTTATTACGGAAGGAGCCATTCCTTTTGCGGCGGCAGATCCTCTGCATGTCATCCCGGCATGTATGATCGGTTCCGGCGCGGCAGGCGCGCTTTCCATGCTGTTTGGATGCACCTTGATGGCGCCGCACGGAGGCATCTTCGTATTCCCGGTGGTAGGAAACGCGCTTGGTTATCTGGGCGCGCTCGTAGTCGGAACGGTCGTTACGGCATTACTGCTTGGCATATTCAAGAAAAATGTGGTATCTTAACAATAGAAGTATATTTTGTTAAGAGAAGGATGTTGTCATTATGCTGACGGAAAAACGGCAGGAAGAGATTGCTGCGCTTGTTGAAAACAAAGGAAGCATTACGATGCAGGAGCTTGTAGAGATCTTTCATGCTTCTGAATCGACGATCAGGAGAGATATTACGGCGCTTGATAAGGCAGGCAGGCTCGTCAAAGTATTCGGCGGAGCCATTGCCGCAGGCGAAAGAGTTTCCCATCAGGAGTTCTCTGTTTCCCAAAAGGAGAACGTAGATATTGAAGAGAAACGGAAGATTGCCAGATATGCGGCGTCCCTGATCGAACCGGACGACTATGTTTATCTGGATGCGGGAACGACGACGGGAAGCATGATCGAATATATCAGAGAGACGCGCGCCGCCTATGTTACAAACGCGGTTTCCCATGCAAAGCGTCTTGCGGCTATGGGGCTGCATGTGATACTGATCGGCGGAGAACTGAAAGGGGCGACAGAGGCTGTCGTCGGAACGGAAGCGGTCATGAACGTCCAGAAATACCATTTTTCGAAAGGATTTTTTGGAACAAATGGGGCGCATCCGGGAAGCGGCTTTACGACGCCCGACATCAACGAGGCGCTGCTTAAGCAGGCGGCGGTCAGAAATACGCAGTCTGGGAAACGGTTTGTTCTGATGTCGCACCGCAAATTTGGTGAAATCAGCTCCGTTACTTTTTCGGAGTTTGATGGAACGGTGATCCTGACAGACCTGGCTCCGGAAGACCCGGTATGGAAAAATCACAGGATTATTGTTGCAAAATAAAGAAAGGAAAGGCTGCCGCTGCCCCGGCGGCTTTTCTTTTTTTGAAAAAAGGCTAAAGTCTGGAGCAAAATATCCGATACACATAGTAAGAATTCATTTACGCAAATCCACGGAAGGAGGAGTTTGTATGCGTATTGAGGCTTATACACAAGTACAGCAGCTTTATCAGACAAAGAAAACGACAAGAGCTGAAAAGGCTGTCAAAGGCAGCTTCTCTGATCAGGTACAGATTTCCAGTATTGGAAAGGATATCCAGACTGCGAAATTGGCAGTGGCAAATACCGCCGACATCAGAGAAGAAGTAACGGCGCCTTTAAAGAGCGCGGTTGCAGACGGTTCTTATCAGGTAAACGAAGAGAGCTTTGCGGCAAAACTTTTTGAAAAATATAATGAAATGAGGTAATTCCGTGGCAAGTCTGATTGAGAATTTAATTTCGGTTTTGGAACAGGAAAATTCGGAATATGAGATTTTGCTGGAATTATCAAGAAAAAAAACGCCTGTAATTATTAAGGGAGATATTGAAAGGTTACAGGAGATCACGGACGAAGAACAGAACGTTATCGACAGGATCAGCCATCTCGAAAAAAAACGGGAGGAGCATATCCACGATATCGCCGATGTTATCAACAAGGATGTTGAACTGCTAAAGCTGGAGAATCTGGTCAGGATGCTCGAAAAAAGTCCAAAGGAGCAGAAAAGGCTTTCGGAAGTGCACGATAAGCTCCGCGTTACGTTATCCCAGATGCGGAATGTCAATGCACAGAACAAAGAACTGCTCGAAGAAGCGCTTGGAATGGTAGAGTTTGACCTAAATCTTCTTCAGGCAATGAAAAGAGCGCCGGAGACTGCCAATTATAACAAAGGCGCATACAGCGCGGGCAGTGTGATCGGCAGCAATTCAGGAAGCTTCGACGCAAGACAGTAGGCGGAGCGCAAGACAGACGTTGGTATTGAGGTGATATTATGTCGTTAATGGGAAGTTTATATATCGGACAATCCGGTTTACAGACAAGTCAGAATTCATTAAATACAACAGCTCATAATATGTCCAATCTGGACACGACAGGCTATACGAGGCAGCAGGTGCTTCAGAGCGACAAGCAGTACAATACGATCGTTCGAAGCGCGTCTGCTGTTTCCAATCAACAAATTGGTCTGGGCGTTACGTATTCCAAAGTAAGACAGGTAAGAGATACCTTTTTGGATCAGACATATCGGAAAGAATCGGGCAGAAGCGCGTTCTACACGACTTCGTATCAGTGTATGACGAACGTTGAGACGCTGCTCGGCGAGATGTATTATGCGACCTTTAATGAGTCTATGGAGAATTTAAAGTACGCCATCGACGAATTGGCAAAAACGCCGTCGGATTCGGTCGTACAGGGACTTGTCGTACAGCGCGCCTCCTCTTTTTTAGACAGCGCGCAGGCGGTTTACAAAGGGCTTTGCGATTATCAGGACAATCTCAATTTGCAGATTAAGACAAATATCAAAACGGTCAATGAGTATGGCAAACAGATCAGCGAATTAAATGAGCAGATTGTCAAAATAGAAGCGGGCGGCATAGAAAGCGCCAACGATCTGCGCGATGCGAGAAATCAGCTTCTGGATGAGCTGGGAGCGTTGGCAAGGATTTCTTATAAAGAAGATATTTACGGAGGCGTTACCGTCCAGCTGGAAGGACACGACTTTGTGACAAGAGATCTCGTGTTTGAGATCGGTCTGGACGAGGATGAAGAGACGGGCTTTTATACGCCGTTCTGGATCGTGGATGCAGACTATACGTTAAAGGCGGACGGGACAAAGAAATACAATACGGAAGACGCGGAAGTATACAACCTTCAGCAGACAATCTCTTCCGATCTGAATACCGACATCGGCGGCATTAAGGCAATGCTGTTTGCAAGGGGTACGAAACGCGCCAATTATACGGATCTGCTTGACGCCGAGGCATATGACAGGGACATTTCGCAGTCGATCGTTATGAACATTCAGGCGGAATTCGATCAGCTGATCCACGCCGTGACAACAAAGCTCAATGGGATTCTTGCCGATGCGGCGGATACCCAGACGGGTTATCTGTGCGAAACGGTAACGGTAGACGGCAAAGAGACGTATCAGCCGATCCAGCTATTCCAAAAGAAAGTAACGGACGGTTACAATTATGAAGTTACAAAGGGCGTTACGGGAGAGTGGGTATATGCGCAGGAAGACGCTTCCGAACCGGAAACGCTGTACACGGTAAGCAATATGATAATCAATCCGGCGCTGCTGCGCGAGCCGACGAAGCTCAGTATGATGAGAACGGATATGAAAGAAGACTATGAGACGGCTGCCGCGATGGCAGAGGCATTTCAGACAGATGAGCTTTCGCTCAATCCGAATGTATCCATGAAGTCGAATTTTATGGATTATTATTCCGATCTTGTATCGCAGATCGCGAATAGCGGGGCCGTATTTAAAAGTATCTCGGAGAGTCAGGCGGATACGGTAGAAGCTACCTGCGCTGCCAGAGACCAGATCGTAGGCGTTTCTTCGGACGAAGAACTGACCAATATGATCAAATTCCAGAATGCCTACAATGCTTCGAGCCGCTATATCAATGTTATCAGCGAGATGCTTGAGCACCTGCTCAACAGCCTTGCAGGATAAAAAGCAAAGAGGTGAAAGGATATGCCTTCAACATTTTTTGGATTAAATACAGCCTATCTTGGATTGTCAGCAGCCAATGCTTCCCTGAATACGACGAGCAACAATATTGCGAACCGGGAGACGGAAGGTTACAGCAGACAGTATACGGTACAGCAGGCGTCGGACGCGCTCCGCACGTTTACGACCTACGGCTGCGCCGGAGCAGGCGTAGACGTTTTGTCAATAGAGCGTTACCGGGATGAATTTTATGATGTGAAATATTGGCGCAACAATTCCAATACGGGCGAATATACGACAAAACAATATTATATGAAACAGATCGAGGATTATTTCCGGGATGACGGCGATGAAGAAGACGGACTGGAAGGCTTCAGCACGATCTTTGACAATATGTACGATGCGCTCGCGGATGTGAAAAAGGATTCCGGTACAAACGAGACGCGCCGGACATTTCTCGGAAGAGCGGAAGAGCTTGCGGAGTATTTTAATACGATGTCAGGAAATCTGCAGAAGATGCAGAAGGACGTCAACGCGGAGATCAAGATTAATGTCGATCAGATCAATTCGCTGACACAGGAGATCGTAACGCTGAATAAGCAAATCAACGTGATCGAACTGTCAGGCTCCAAAGCCAACGAGCTTCGCGACCGGAGGGCGCTGCTGATCGACGAGCTTTCCGAGATCGTAAACGTTGAGACCGAGGAACAGCTGGTGACCGATCCGCACAATCCTGACCGTTATACGGGAGCGACCCGTTTTATCGTGAAGATCGCCGGAGGACAGACGCTGCTTGACGATCAGAATTATTATACGTTAAACTGCATTGCAAGAGGAACGGACGAAAAGGTCAATCAGAACGATGCGGACGGCATGTATGACATCGTATGGTCAAACGGAAATCAATTCAGCCTGAAAAACGCCAGCCTCGGCGGCAAACTGAAAGCGCTTGCAGAGCTGCGCGACGGCAACAACGGCGAATATTTCCACGGAACAATATCCGCAACGGACATCCGGAAGGTAGACGGCGTTTCGCACAGCATCGTAACGGTGGACGTTACCGCCGATTACCTGAAGGATATTAATAAATGTACTCTGCCGGAAAGCGGTAAGATCACGCTCGGCAACAGAGAACTGTATTTTGATTCATGGACAATGAACTATAACGCTTCCACGAATTCCTATTCTTACGAATTCGTGCTCAGCGATACGACGAAAAATGAAGACACGGGCGTCGGCGGGCTGATCGGCAAAGAAGCGGCGGTCGGCGATAAGATAGAGTATCAGGGGATTCCTTATTATATGGAACAGATGAATGAATGGATTCGCTGTTACTCAAAGACCTTTAACGATATTATGACGCAGGACGGCGCAGTTGATAATTATGGAAATGCGGCACAGTTCCTGTTTAAAGCCAATATGGCGACCGACGACGACCAGTGGGAGTTTGACGATTCTTATAATACCGCGGCGGACGGCAGTTATTCGATCTCTTCCAAAGACGACAGCTACTACCGCCTGACAGCCCTCAATTTTGCCATATCGGAAGAGATGCTGGACGATCCGAATCTGATGGCGGTACATACGGGCAATCAGGACGAAATGAGTAAATATAATGTTGTCGACGATCTGATCGACCTGAAAACAAACGTGGAGAAGATGAAATTCCGCGGAAGCTCTTCTAGCCAGTTTTTACAGTGTATTCTGGCGGACATTTCCCTCAATGCGCAGCGGGCGAATGATTTCAGCGAGAATTACGAGAATATCGGCAAGAGCATACAGACTCAGCGGCTTTCCGTTTCCGGCGTGGATGAGGATGAAGAAGCGCTGAATCTTGTCAAATACCAGAATGCGTATACGCTGGCGTCCAAGATGATTCAGACGCTGACAGAGGTATACGACAGACTGATTCTCGAAACGGGCGTATAATTTTTACCTTTTAGAAAGGAAGACAGATTATGGGAATGCGGATTACGAATAAAATTATGCAGGACAACTCCCTGTCCAATATCAACAATAATAAAATACTGCAGGATAAACTGAGCACGCAGATGGCGACCGGAAAAAAGATCACAAGACCGTCTGACGACCCCGTTATTGCGATCAGAGCGCTGCGGCTTCGCAGCACGCTTTCCGATATTACGCAGTACTGCGATAAAAACGTAGAGGATGCGGAGAGCTGGCTGAAAGTGACGGAGGATTCCATCAATACGATGACGGGCGTTCTGGAGGATATGTACGAGCAGTTCAACACGGGCGCTAACGAGCATCTGACGACGGCAAACCGAGAAGTCATTCTGGAAGCTTTGAAGGAGCTGAAGGATGAGATCTATGCGTCGGGCGATGCCGATTATGCGGGCAGAGGCATCTTTACAGGCTACCGGACGAGCACAAAGCTGAGATTTCAGGAAGACACGACGCTTCCTTACGAGATCACGGAGCAGGTAGACAAGTCTGTGATGGATGATATTACTTATGTCAAAATGGACAACGGCACAAACCAGATCGGAGAGATCAATGCCGGTAACTATACGGACGCAGGTTATGAGATTGACGATACGGCTGTCAGCAGGGAAACGCTGCACAGACTGCGGCTTTCTTACAAGGATCTGGATGCGGATATGGTTCCGACGATCAGCTATTATGACGCAAGCTCGGCGGGCAGCGACCCGAAAGAGATTCCTGTGACGGTTGTTTCAAAATACGATACGACGCAGGACGCGTATCAGGCGGCGTCCAAGATGACCAAAGCGGGGGCGGTTTTTATTCCTGAAACCGGAGAAATCATTCTGAACGAGGAGGCATATAAGGCGCTTTCCTCGACAAGGGATTATGCGTCGACGGAGAGCGTGGACGAAGGAAAAATTTCCATTACCTACCGGAAATCCGACTGGAAGAACGGAGATCTCCGCCCCGAACATTACTTTGCATGCACTGCGAATCCGGGAACGGATGAAGCGATCGTACATAACGGCGAGAAATTAAACGGCGAAGAAAGCCAGATCATTTCCTATGACGTCGGCTTTAATCAGGAAATACGTGTCAATACGCTGGCGGGCGAGTGTTATACCCATGCGATCGGCAGAGATTTGGACGATATGATCTCGATACTGGAGCAGGTAGGAGACGTCGAAAAGACAGTGAATACGCTTGATGGCATTATCAAGGACGATAATACAAGCAATGAGGACCGTGTGATCGCGGAAAAGAGTCTGGCAGCGGCAAACAAGGCGCTGACCTTTTTGGAAGAAAAGATGCAGAAGATGTTTGAGAACGGACAGACAAGGATGCAGAACCATTTGAACACGACGACGCTCGCGCTTACAAGCGTCGGCACGCGTTCCAGCAAGCTTGCTCTTGTCAAAACGAGACTGTCTTCGCAGAAGACCAATTTTAAAGATCTGGTAGCCGATAATGAGCAGGCGGATACGGCGGAGGTGGCGACCGATTTAAAGAGCGCAAAGGTTGCTTATGACGCGGCGCTGATGGCGACCGGAAAGATAACGGAAAGTACTTTGATGAATTACATCTAAAAGGAGCGGCGTATGAAGATCAATACAAAGATTTTTGGAGAAGTGGAAATTGACGCGGGGAAAATCATCCGTTTTGAAAACGGTATTGTCGGATTCCCGCAGCTGACGGAATTTGCGCTGATGCATGATTCGGAAAAAGAAGGCGGAGGCGGTATCAGATGGCTTCAGTCTCTTCAGGAGCCTGCGTTTGCAATGCCTGTTATGGACCCTCTTATGATCGTGCCGGATTATAACCCGGAAGTGGAAGACGAGCTGCTGAAGCCGATCGGGACACTCACGCCGGATCAGATGCTTGTGCTCGTAACGCTGACCGTGCCGTCTGACGTTAAGAAGATGAGCATTAATCTGCGGGCGCCGATTGTCGTACATACCGATTCGAGAAAAGCCTGTCAGGTCATCGTGGACGATGAAAAATATCCGGTGAAATATCCGATTTATGAGCGGCTGCAGGCGGCGAAGAAGGCAGGTGAATAAAGATGCTGGCATTGTCAAGAAAGAAAAACGAGGCGTTAATCGTAAACAATAATATAGAGATCACGGTTCTTGAAATTAAGGGAGAACAGGTAAAACTCGGTATCTCTGCTCCGCGTGAAGTGCCGGTATACAGAAAAGAGGTTTATGTCCAGATTCAGGAGGCAAATAAGGAAGCAATGAGCGCCGAAGGTTTGCAAACCCTGCACGATCTGCTCGACTGACGATCATAAAATTAGGGAAAATGTTTATAGAATCTATAAACATTTTCTTTTTTTGTCCGATATTATATTCAGAAAAGTCAACGGAACTTTATTATCACACGGAGGTGATTGCAATGAACATTGAACCAGTAAACAGTATGATGACATATCAGGCGCAGGTGCAGACGTCAAAAGCAGCAGAGAGACCGGTTATGGCAGACACGGATGTTGCCGCAGCGGGAATTGAGAGACCTGTAGATATGACGACGGTCACGATCAAAAGCACCGGAGAGACGGACGCACAGCAGGGACAGGGCAGCGGAGCGAAGGAGCAGCAGTCTCAGGAATCCGTGAAAAAGATGGTAGACCAACTGAACAAAAAGATGAACAATTCGGAAGCGATTTTTGGGATTCACGAAGGCACGAACCGCGTTACGATCAAGATCATTGATAAGGAAACAAAAGAAACGATCAAGGAGTATCCGCCGGAAAAGACACTCGACATGATCGCAAAGGTGTGGGAAATGGCAGGCATTCTCGTTGATGAGAAACGCTAGGAGGAAACCGTTATGACAATGAGAATTTCCGGTATCGCGTCCGGTCTGGATACGGACAGCATGGTACAGGAGCTTGTAAAAGCGTCCAGCAGCAAAAAAGAAAGCCTTGAAAAGGCGCAGACAAAGCTCGAATGGAAGCAGGAAGCATGGAAAACCTTTAATACAAAGGTTTATTCCTTTTTTAATAATCAGCTCAATAATTTAAAATATGAGAGCGCTTTCAATAAGAAAAAGACGACGATTGCGGATTCTTCGATCGCGAGCATCGTTACGGGCGATAACGCCGTAAACGGCACGCAGACCTTATCGGTAAAACGGCTTGCAAAGTCGGGTTATCTGACAGGCGGTAAGCTGAGCAGCGATAAGAGCGTGACAGGCAAGACGACTCTGGCGGAGCTTGCAAAGAAGTCGGGGACGGAGCTTGCAGAAGGAGAAGAGATTTCTCTGCGCGTCAAGAACGGTTCTGAGGAAAGCACGATCAGCCTGAGCGCAAACTCGACGGTCAGCGATGTGGTCAGTCAGTTGAAAGAAGCGGGTCTGACCGCAAATTTTGACGAAACAAATCAGCGCATCTTTATCAGCGCGAGCGGCAGCGGCGCTGAGAATGATTTTGCGATCAATGCAAGCAGTATGAACGGACTTGTAGCGCTTTCCAGTCTGGGACTTTTGGCAAAAGAGGACATCGCCAATTCAGACAGTGCGGCGTATCAGGAATATCAGTACTGGAATGAAGCGTATACGGCGGACGGCGCGCTTGACGAAGCGGTATTCCAGCAGAAGGTAAAAGAGACTGCGGCGAATACGGCGGCAGATCTGCTTGAGCAGCTTTCCGACCTGGAAAAGACCGTTGAAGATCTGCGTAACGAGAGAGCAACGCTGACAAGCGACGAGGATAAAGAGAAAAATTACGCGGCTTCTGAGGAAGCGCAGAAGAAGCTTGCAGATGCGGCGAACGTACTGAGTGATTACTATAAGAGCATCGTAGATTCCGATACGGCGACAGCGGAGGAAAAAGCGGCGGCGCAGGATGGGCTTGACCGCGCTTTTGATGCTTACGATGTGGCGAAGAACGCGGCAGCGGCGATGGGTGCCGAGGCTCCGTCAACGGTCGCTTCCTACAATCTGGCAAGTAAAGTCGAGAGCGACAGCAGAGCGTATGCGGAGACGGCTCACAATGTGCTCAACAGTACGATCAACGGCGTTAGCGCGGGGGCTGTCCGTATTCTTGGACAGGATGCCCTGATCTCGTTAAACGGCGCGGAATTTACGTCGGATACCAACAATTTCACGATCAACGGTCTTACGATCACAGCCAATTCGGTAAGCGCCATAACAGGTCAGGACGCCGAAGGCAATGACATTTATGCGGAAACATCGATCAATACCGCCGAAGACGTAGACGCTATCTACGATATGATCAAGGGTTTCCTGAAAGAATATAACGATCTGATCAAAGAGATGGATACGCTGTACAATGCGGATTCTTCCAAAGGCTATGAGCCGCTGACAGACGATGAAAAGGACGCGATGTCCGATACGGAGATCGAGAAATGGGAACAGAAGATCAAGGATTCCCTTCTCCGCAGAGATTCCGATCTGGGTACGCTGATCAATACGTTTAAGGAAACGATGCTCGGCAGCTATACCGTAAACGGCAAAAAATACAGCTTATCCAGCTTTGGAATTTCTACGCTCGGTTACTTTAAGTCTGCGGACAATGAAAGAGGCGTTTATCATATCGACGGCGACGCCGACGACAGCAGCACATCCGGCAATACGGATAAGCTGAAAGCGATGATTGCCAGCGACCCCGATGCCGTTAAGGGCTTCTTTACGCAGCTGGTCGGCGATCTGCAGAGCAAGGTCAACGACATTATGACGCATACCGACTACAGAAGCGTTTACCATGTATATGACGACAAGCGCCTGCAGACGGAGTATGACGATTATACAAAGAAAATCAAGGAGCAGGAGACGAAGCTGCAGGATCTGGAAGACCGCTATTACAAGCAGTTCTCTTCTATGGAAACAGCGCTGTCCAAGCTGAATTCACAGCAGAGCTATATCAGCAGCCTGTTCGGAAGCTGATAACAGCGAAATAACGACATAAGAAAATAGGTAATGTATCAATGAGCACGGAACAAGGAGGTACCACACATGCCATTACCGAATGCATATGCAGCTTATAACAGAAACAAAGTCCTGACGGCGTCCCCTGCGGAACTGACTCTTATGCTGTACGAGGGCGCAATCAAATTCTGCAACATTGCGATTATCGGAATTGAAAATAAAGACATCGAGAAAGCTCATGTCAATATTATCAAAACGGAAAAGATCATTGAAGAGTTTTTGAGGACGCTCGATGAGAAATATCCTGTATACAAGGACTTTGAAAATGTGTATCATTATCTTATGCGCAGGCTTCAGGAAGCCAATGTGCGTAAGGACAAAGAGATTCTGGAAGAGGTGCTGACGCATCTGAGAGGCATGCGTGATACATGGAAGGAAGTTATGAAACAGAATAACATGCATGTATCATAACGAAACGGAGAGGGCTATGGCGGAAACCGGACAGTATATTGCGATTTTGAAGGAGAGCCTTGAGAAGAAAAAAGAAATTCTTCAGAAGCTTTTACAGGAAAATGAAAAGCAGGAGACGGCTGTAAAACAAAATAATGATATGGAAGCGTTTGATCGGACGGTGAAAGCAAAAAGCCGTCTGATCAGAGAACTGAACGGTCTTGACGAAGGCTTTGAAAAGGTGTATGACAGGATTCGGGAAGAATTTTTGAGAGAGAAAGACTCTTATCGGGAAGAGATTGCTGCGATGCAGCGTCTGATTTCTGAGATTACGGATCTGAGCGTTGCCATACAGGCGTCGGAGGCGCGCAACCAGAAGCTCGTGGAACAGTATTTTGCATATACAAGAGGCAAAATAAGGCAGGCAAAAAAGAGCGTCCGCGCCGCAAGCGACTATTATAAGAGTATGAGCCGCACGCATTACGTTGGTTCGCAGCTTATGGACCAGAAAAAATAATAAAAAGTTAAAGGACGATACCGGAAGTATGGGGATCGTCCTTTTTGTTTCATAGGAAATTACTCCAATTTGTTTTGCATGAAAGTTGTGTTCCTATGAAATAAAAAAGCCCTCCGGGCGGGATCGCACTGCGGCGGGCTTGTACAAAAATAAACACATATGAAATTCCTCTTGCACATTTTCCAAAGCGTGTTATAATAAACTATATTAATTTGATATTCAAAGTATTTGATATGCAAAACATATGCCGGACATCGGGCATGAGTTTGCGGAAACAAAGAAAGGACTGCGATTATGAATTGGGATGAAGCAATCAAGGATCTGGAACAGAGACGCGAAAAAGCGCGTCTGGGCGGCGGACAGGCGAAAATTGACAAGCAGCATAAGTCCGGTAAGCTGACTGCCCGTGAGAGAATTGACATTCTGCTTGATAAGGGAACCTTCGTTGAAATCGACGGTATGATAGAATCAAGGATCGACGATTTCGATCTGGATAAAAGAAGAGTGCCGGGAGACGGCGTTGTGACCGGCTACGGCGAGATCGACGGCAGACTCGTGTTTGTCGCAAGCGAGGATTTTACGGTAATCGGCGGTACGCTTGGAGAGTACCATTCCTTTAAGATCTGTAGAATTCAGGATATGGCAATGCAGATGAGAGCGCCTCTGATCTGTATCAACGACAGCGGCGGAGCGAGAATCGAGGAAGGGATTTCTTCCCTCAGCGGTTACAGCGGCATGTTCCTGCGCCATACAAAGGCGTCGGGCGTGATTCCGCAGATCGCAGTGATTCTCGGACCGTGCTCCGGCGGCGCATGCTATGCTCCGGCGATCTGCGACTTTATCTTTATGGTAAATGACATTTCTAAAATGTTTATTACCGGACCGAACGTTGTGAAGACGGTTATCAACGAGGAAGTATCCGTTGAAGAGCTTGGCGGCGCGCAGGTACACGCAAATAAGAGCGGCGTTTCCCATTTCACATACGACAGCGAGGGCGAATGCCTGATGGGCGTGCGCAAGCTGCTTTCTTATCTGCCGAGCAACAATGAGGAAAAACCGCCTGTCATCAAGCCGATTCGTGAAAAACAGTCGCTGCTGTTTGCAGTGAATAAGATGCTGAACAAGGTCGGCAACTTTGGGAAGACTTATCTGGAAAAGAACGACGACCAGTGCGCAAAGCTGCGCGATATTGTACCGGATAATTCCAGACATCCGTACGACGTCAAGGAAGTCATTAACTGCATCGTAGACAACGACAGCTTTTTTGAAGTGCAGAAAGAGTTTGCGACAAACGCGGTCGTTGGCTGGGGACGTATGGAAGGCAGGACGGTCGGTTTTGTTGCGAATCAGGCAAACAGCAAAGCGGGCTCGCTTGATTATCATGCTTCCGATAAGGTGGCAAGATTCATCCGCTTCTGCGACTGCTTTAATATTCCGATCGTTACGCTTGTCGATGTTCCGGCGTTTCTGCCCGGTACTGAGCAGGAGCACAACGGTATTATCCGCCACGGCGCAAAGGTGCTTTACGCATACTCGGAAGCTACCGTGCCGAAGATCACGGTTATTATGAGAAAGGCTTACGGCGGCGCTTATATCGCGATGAACTCAAAGGAAATGGGAGCCGATCTCGTATACGCATGGCCGATCGCAGAGATCGCAGTTATGGGCGCGGACGGCGCGGTCAATATCGCGTTTAAGAAAAAGATCAAGGCGGCGGACGATCCGGAAGCAATGCGCGAGCAGTGCAAGAAGGAATACGAAGACAGATTCCTCAATCCGTATGTGGCGGCTTCCAGAGGTTATGTCAACGAAGTCATCAAGCCGGAAGAAACAAGACTGTGCATTCTGAAAGGATTGCGCGGACTGGAAGGCAAGAAGGTAGAGACGCTGAAGAAGAAACACGGAAATATTCCGTTGTAAATAAGTTGTATCTGTAAAATAATAAATCCGGTTGGATTTTTCATCAATTCCTGCAAAACTGTTTTAAACGTTTTCAGTTTTGCAGGAATTGTATGAAAAGGGTACCAACCGGATTGTTATTTTTGTGCAGAAATTAACAGTAACTATTAAACAGCATTCCGCTGTAAGGGCTTGTGATATACGGTGTGGCGAAGTTTTTGCCCGGGTTTTTGTAGGCGACGATCGTTCGGTCGACGTATTTCATCGGGTTGAGCGAAATCTGGTTTGTCTTGCGCAGAAGGGAGTCTGCGAAGTCTTTCACAACGGAGAGCGTCTCTCTGGGATCACCGCCCTCAAGCGCGTTCTCATATGCCTTTGCATCTAAAGAAAGGGAACCGTCCTCATGGATGGAAAGCCCCATATGATTCAGACCGTCCTTGTAAATAGAAGCGATTCCTCTCATTTCGCGAAGCAGGCTCTGATCTTTTGTATGCTCAGTGCCATGCTCCGACGCCGAATGAAGAAACGTATTGTAGCCGTTTACAAGACGGTTGATATTTTCCTTTATGGATTCGGTGTCGTTCTTGACGCTGACGGTAGCGGTCTGCCCTTCGATGGGACTGACGCCGTGGAGCGTCAATTCGTAGGTCTTTTCCAAAGTGAAATGGTTGGAAGAGACGCTGCGGGGGACGCCGTTGATCACAAGCTCTGCGTTGGAAGCGGGACGAGTCGTTTCAGCGATTCCGAAATAGTCGACGGAGCCGGAAGTTTTGCTGGAACGGTCGTCGGATACGGAAAAAATGCTGTCTTTGCCGACCGGAGCGCCGGAGGCTGCGGAAGTAAGACGCAGCGCGGATAAGCCGTTATCCGTCTCGACATTCGCAAGGATGCCGATTTCCGCACCGGAGATCAGTCTCGCAAGCTTTTCCTGTACGGTTTTGTTCGTATCGTTTTCAGTGATATTGTACTGGAATTCGTAGTTCATATTATGAATTCCAATATCAAAAGAATATGTGCCCGTCTCAAGCCCCATTTCATCCGCCGGAAGGAAGCTGCCGAGATTTGTCTGCGGAGAGGCGAGGGACCGCACTTCGATCTCGTAAGAAGGAATATCGGTTTCGCTGATAGAGCCGTCTTCCGAAGCGCTGCCTGTAGACTTACCGATATACTGCGCCGTCAGCATATCTTCATTTGTGGAAAACGCCGCTTTTTTATTCAGAAGCTCTTCTTCATCCATGCCGCCGAGAGATGCGATGACATTGTGCAGCTCTCTGGAATTTTCTTTCAGCCCGATCGCAAATATCCTGGATTCCTTTGTCGTATCCGGCAGATACAGAGGGGATTCTTTATTTAATTTAACAATGGAATGATAGATGCTGCGAAGCTCGCTTTTCTTATGGGTATCGTATTTAGATACCGAACCGCGCGCATATGTCGTCAGATAGTGATTGTAGACAGTGTTTAACGCCATCATATTTGCCATAGATGCCCCTCCTTTCTTCCGTGAATGATAAAGCAGAAAACTGCGGGGTATGGAATCCGTTCCACCCGTTTCTGACATAAGGGCATAATAACCTACTTTTATAAACTAATAATAGCACGGAAAAAGAAAATAGGCAATAAAAAACTCCCGCGGCATGCGGTTTTTCACAAAAAATGATTGACGCGGGAGAAACCCTATGCTATAGTGATTAGGCGAGATGAGATTTAGGTCTTTTTTTTATGCTCAAATTTTGCATATCATTTAAAAGACCAGAAGGAATAAAGCGATAGGAAAGCACGTGGAGGTGGAAACAATATGCGTACAAGAATCACATTAGCATGTACAGAATGCAAACAGCGTAACTACAATATGACGAAAGATAAAAAGACACATCCGGACAGAATGGAAACAAAGAAATATTGTAGATTCTGCAAGACTCATACATTGCATAAAGAAACAAAATAATCTGTGACGATGAAAGGAAAGTGAGCAGATGGGAAATTCAAACAAAGCAGAAAAGCCCAGCTTTTCCAAAGGCGTTCAGTCTGAATTTAAAAAAATTTCATGGCCTGACAAGACATCACTTTTAAAACAGTCAGTCGCAGTTATTTGTGTTTCGGTTGTTCTTGGAGTTGTCATTGCCGTGCTTGATATGCTTCTTCAGTATGGCGTGAACTTCCTGACAATGTAGGAGTGAGGGTGAACATATGGCAGAAGCGAATTGGTATGTAGTGCATACTTATTCCGGATATGAGAATAAGGTAAAGGCCAATATTGAGAAGACCATTGAAAACAGACATCTTGAAGAAGAGATTCTGGAAGTCAGAGTACCGATGCAGGAAGTTGTAGAGGTAAAAAACGGCGCCAGAAAAAATGTCCAGAAAAAGATGTTCCCCGGCTATGTACTGATCAATATGATCATGAATGACGATACATGGTACGTCGTAAGAAATACGAGAGGCGTAACGGGTTTTGTCGGGCCGGGAAGCAAGCCGGTTCCGCTGACAGAAGTGGAAATGCGCCCGCTCGGTATTAAGACAGAAAATATTTCTGTCGATTTCAAAGAAGGCGATACGATCGCCGTGATCGCAGGCGTCTGGAAAGACACGGTCGGCGTTGTTCAGAGAATGGATTACGGCAAGCAGACCGCAACCATTAACGTAGAGCTGTTTGGCAGGGAAACGCCTGTTGAAATCAGCTTTGCAGAAGTGAAAAAAATGTAACGAAAGCTCCGGGCAGGCAGAATGCTTCGGAAACAAAACGATGTTCATAGGAGAAATCCTGCTTATATAGACTGCTTTTGCCGCGCGGCAAGGGCAAGCAAGAAGCAAAGTATCATATGAGCTGTGGGAGGGACGCTTTGGTCCCGCCACTACCACATTATTTTAGGAGGTGCCAAAATGGCAAAGAAAGTAGAAGGATACATTAAGTTACAGATCCCTGCTGGTAAAGCTACACCAGCGCCGCCAGTTGGTCCGGCTCTCGGTCAGCATGGCGTTAATATCGTTGAATTTACAAAACAGTTCAACGCAAGAACAGCGGATAAGGGCGACCTGATCATCCCCGTTGTCATCACTGTATACGCAGACAGAAGTTTCAGTTTTGTAACAAAGACTCCGCCGGCAGCAGTTCTGTTAAAGAAAGCGGCAAATATCAAATCCGGTTCCGGCGCACCGAACAAGACAAAGGTTGCTACAATCTCCAAGGACAAGATCAAAGAGATCGCAGAGACAAAGATGCCTGATTTGAACGCTGCAAGTCTGGAAGCTGCTATGAGCATGATTACCGGTACTGCAAAGAGTATGGGAATCGTTGTAGAAGACTAAGAAATATCATATGTGGGAGGAGCCAGAGCGCCCCGCCACTACCACTAGGAGGAAAACAAAATGAAACATGGTAAAAAATATAACGAATCTGCAAAGCAGATCGACCGCGCTACTCTTTATGAGCCGGCAGAAGCAATCGCTTTGGTAAAAAAGACAGCAACTGCAAAGTTCGATGAAACGATCGAACTGCATATCAGAACAGGCTGCGACGGACGTCATGCAGAACAGCAGATCCGCGGCGCGGTTGTACTTCCGAACGGAACAGGTAAGACCGTTAAAGTTCTTGTATTTGCAAAGGGCGATAAGGTAAATGAGGCAGAAGCGGCAGGCGCTGATTATGTAGGCGGCGACGAGCTTATTCCGAAGATTCAGAACGAAGGCTGGCTTGACTTTGACGTAGTTGTTGCGACGCCGGATATGATGGGCGTTGTAGGACGTCTTGGTAAGGTTCTCGGACCGAAAGGCTTAATGCCGAACCCGAAAGCCGGTACGGTAACGATGGATGTTACAAAAGCGATCAACGAGATCAAAGCCGGTAAGATCGAATACAGACTGGATAAGACAAATATCGTCCATGTACCTGTAGGAAAAGCTTCCTTTACGGAAGAGCAGTTACAGCAGAACTTCGATGCGCTGATGGATGCGATCATCAAAGCAAAACCGAGCGCATTAAAGGGACAGTATTTAAGAAGCGTGACGCTGACATCCACAATGGGGCCCGGCGTCAAAGTAAACGCTGCAAAACTGTAAGCATAGACAAAATACGGACAAAAGCGGTAGCGACAGGCTGCCGCTTTTTTCATGCATCAGCCGCGGAGACGCTCTTTTTGATTGTGATATGAAGTCTGACATGCTATACTGTCATCAGAAAGTTTGAGGTATGGATATGCTTTTCAATTCTTATTTATTTATTCTGTTTTTTTTGCCGCTATGCGTTACCGTTTATTTTTTGCTGCATTATATCGGGCGGCAGAGAGCGGCGAAGGTATGGCTGCTTGGCATGTCGCTTTGGTTTTACGGTTATTTTAATCCGTCTTACGTGCTGATTATATGCGGCAGTATTCTTTTTAATTTTGGGGTGTCGAAGCTGCTGCTTGCGCAGAAGGCGGCGGGGGCGGAAAAGGCGGGAAGAGCGGTGATGATATTCGGCGTCGCCGCCAACGTGGCGCTGCTTTTTTACTTCAAGTATTTTGATTTCTTTTTGGAAAATATCAACGCGCTGTTCCATGCGGATTTTGCAATGAGGAACATCGTGCTTCCGCTTGGCATCAGTTTCTTTACGTTTCAGCAGATTTCTTACGTCGTGGATTCCTATCGGGGCGAGACGGAAGGGAATACGCTGCTTGACTACGCGGTGTTTGTTTCGTTTTTTCCGCAGCTTGTAGCGGGACCGATCGTGCTGCACAGCGAACTGATTCCTCAGCTTCGCGATCCAAAGCGTCATAAGGCGCAGGCGCAGTATCTGGCGAGAGGACTTTATTTGTTTGCGGCGGGATTGTTCAAAAAGGTGATCGTCGCCGATACGCTCGGCAATCTTGTGTCGCTTGGCTTTGGCGGCGTGGAAATACTGACGAGCATCGACGTGCTGCTTGTCATTGTCTGCTATGCGCTGCAGCTTTACTACGATTTCAGCGGCTACAGCGATATGGCGACCGGAATCGCGTCGATGTTCCATATTGATCTGCCGATGAACTTTGATTCTCCGTATCAGGCGAAGTCGATCCTGGAATTCTGGGACAGATGGCATATGACGCTGACAAGATTTCTGCGTCAGTATATTTATTTCCCGCTTGGCGGCAGCCGGAGGGGACGGATACGTACTTATATTAATATTATGATCGTTTTTCTTGTGAGCGGATTCTGGCACGGGGCGAACTGGACGTTCGTCGTATGGGGGCTGCTGCACGGAATCGCGGAGGTCATAACGCGCCGTTTCCGCAATACATGGAGCAGGATTCCGGCCTTTTTGCAGTGGTTTCTGACCTTTGGCTTTGTGAGCTGCGCGTTTTTGATCTTCCGCGCGGAGTCCTTATCGCAGGCATACATTATGTTCCGTAAGCTGGCGACGCTCGAGTCGCTTTCGATCACGCCGACGATGCTGGAGGGGCTGACGCTGCCGGAGATCGCGCATATCGAGAAGCTGATCGGTATAGAAGGGATGCTCGGCGGCCGGTATGGCATTCATCTCTGGGCGTTCCTTGGAATCGTTATGTACGCGACGCTTCGCATGAAAAATGTTCAAAAAAAGGAATTTGTATGTAACGGAAAGACGCTTTTGCAGACAGTCGGAATGCTTGCGTGGACGATCGTATCGCTTTCAGGCATTTCAACCTTTTTGTATTTCAATTTCTGACGCAGGCGCGTCAACGATAAAGCTGTGCGGTCTGACAGTACAACAGCAGGCAAGGAGAGTAGCGAATGAAAGCAAAAACATGGTTTTGCGGCGCAGTGGCGGGAACGCTTCTTGTGCTTGCGGCGTTTGCCGGATATATCATAACGGTCGATCCGTTTTTCCATTATCATAAACCGATCGAGGGAATTGCATATACGCTGGATAACAGCCGCTATCAGAACGATGGGATCGTCAGACATTTTTCCTATGATACGCTGATTACCGGTACTTCCATGACTTCCAATTTTAAGACGACGGAGTGCGACGCGCTCTTTGGCGGCAAAAGCGTTAAGACGCCGTTCCATGGAGGGACGTTCCGTGAAGTCAACGATCATCTGGAAGCGGCGATCGCGGCGAATCCAAAACTGCATACGGTGATTCGGTGTCTGGATCAGGGGAATTTTACACAGGATAAAGATTATGTAAACTACGAAGGAATTCCCTATTACTTGTATGATAAAAATCCGTTCAACGATACGGAATATGCATTGAACAAAAGCGTTTTTATGTTGGCAGATACGACGCTGGCGGATACGGCGGCAGGGAAGCGGATGACGACATTTGACGAATATATGAACTGGCAGGGGCTGTATGAATTCGGAAAAGACGCAGTGCTTGCCACCTATACAAGACCTGAAAAAAGCAGCTCTGCGGCAAAGCTGTCGGATGCGGAACGGGAGCGCACGCTTGCGAATATCCGGCAGAACGTGACGGATGTGGCGCGGACAAATCCTGATATTACATTTTATTATTATTTTTCTCCTTACAGCGTCTGCTATTGGGACGTCAGCATTATGCGGCAGGGAAAGCTTGACTGGTATATGGACCTACAGGCGCTTGTCATCGAAGAAATTTTGACGTGCGATAATATTAAACTGTATGCGTTCGACGACAATACGGAACTGACCTGCAATCTGGACAACTATCAGGACCAGATGCATTACAGCGAAGCGGTCAGCTCCCTTATTCTGAAATGGATGAAGGAAGATACCGGACGGCTGACAAAGGATAATTATAAGGCGTATCTGGAACGGTTGTATGAATTTTACGGAGCATATGATTATGACAGTATCTACGCATAAAAAGAAATCAAAAAAGAAAAAACGTAAGAATAAAACGGCGCTGTTTGCCGGTGTGTTATGCGGCGTACTGGCGCTTGGTACATTGGGGCTTATACTGCTTGCGGCAGAGCAGAGAACCGGGCGGGCAAAAGATGCCGTAGAGACGGAAGAAATGAAAGAAACGGAAGAGTCTCAGAGCATTTGGACCAAAATTTCGGATGCGGAGGAAAGCCTGTTAAACGACATTATGTCTGAGACATCGAAGTCGGAAGAGGAGCCTGTCGGGCGATACGACGAGCTGCTTGCGGACGAGACGTTTATGAAGGCAAATAAGATCTATGCAAAGGAGACGGCAAGCGAAGAGGAGACCGTACTCGCATTTGCGGGCGATATTTTGTTTGATCCGCAGTATGCGGTGATGGCGAGACTGAAACAGCGCGGCGGCGGAATCGAAGAGGCTTTTTCCGCCGATCTGCTTACGCGGATGCGCGGGGCGGATCTGTTTATGGTAAACAATGAGTTCCCTTATTCCGACCGCGGCGCGCCGACGGAAGGAAAACAGTTTACGTTCCGGGCGCAGCCGGAGAGCGCGTCCTATCTGGAAGAAATGGGCGTGGACATCGTTTCTCTCGCAAATAACCATGCGTCCGACTATGGGGAAGTGTCGCTGCTCGATACGCTGGACGTACTGGAAAAAATGGAAATGCCGTATGTGGGCGCGGGCAGGAATCTGGAAGAAGCGAAAAAACCGGCGTGCTTTGTGATGAACGACAAAAGAATCGCTATTTTATCGGCGACGCAGATCGAACGCAACGACAATCCCGATACGCGCGGCGCAGGCGAGGCGACGCCGGGCACATTCCGGTGCTGGAATCCGGAAAATCTGCTTGCGGAAATCAGGGAAGCGCGGGAAGATAACGATATCGTGATCGTTTACATTCACTGGGGAACGGAAAACGAAGAACAGATCGACTGGGCGCAGCGCGAACAGGCGGAGATGATCGCGGAAGCGGGAGCTGATCTGATCATCGGCGATCATCCGCACTGCCTGCAGCCGGTAGGCTATGTCGGAGACGTGCCTGTTATTTATAGTCTCGGAAACTTTTGGTTCAATTCAAAGACGCTGGACACCTGTCTTGTGGAGGTGACGATTCCGGCGGAGGGAGAGATGACGGTCAAGGTACTTCCGGCGAAGCAGTCGGACTGCCGGACACAGCTTCTTAGCGGCGCGGAGGCGCAGCGAGTGATCGGTTATCTGAACTCCATTTCAGAAACGGGACATCTGGATGAAAACGGCGTCTTATCCAAAAAAGAGACTTGACACGGCTGTATCTGCCGTGCTATGATACTTAAGGTTTGTAAGAACCATGCCGAAGACAGCAGGCGCCGGTGTGACCGGCATAAGGAGATACGCCTGCCGAGGAAAGAGTTTGTATGAGTGAAATCACAGCCTTTCTGTCATCGCGGAAAGGCTTTTTATTTGATAAGAAACGATTTGAGATTTCTTATCAATACAATCAACTCCTTTCGGCACAAAATCTATAAGGAGGTAAAAAAATGGCAAAAATCGAGTTAAAAAAGCCTATTGTAGAAGAGATTTCTGCAAGCATTAAGGACGCACAGTCTGTTGTTCTTGTTGATTACCGCGGACTTACGGTTGAACAGGATACACAGCTTCATAAACAGCTTCGTGAAGCCGGCGTTACTTACAAGGTTTACAAAAACACAATGATGAACTTTGCATTCAAGGGAACGGATTTTGAAGCGCTTGCTCCGTATCTGGAAGGACCGAGTGCGATGGCGCTTTCTACAACAGATGCGACGGCGCCGGCAAGAGTCATCAGCAAATTTGCAAAGACAGCTCCTGCGCTTGAGATCAAGGGCGGCGTTGTAGAAGGCATTGCATATGACGCAAACGGAATCGCTTCGATCGCAAGCATCCCGTCCAGAGAAGAATTACTTTCCAAGTTCCTTGGAAGCATTCAGTCTCCGATTACAAACTTTGCGCGCGTTATGAACCAGCTTGCTGAAAAAGGCGGCGCAGAGGGAGCGGCGGCTTCCGCAGAAGAAGAGGCGCCTGCCGCAGAAGAGCCAGCAGCAGAGGCTCCGGCAGAAACTCCTGCTGAATAGAACCAACTGAAACAAACAAAAAATGATAACGGAGGTAAATAAAATGGCAAAATTATCCACACAGGAAATGATTGATGCAATCAAAGAGTTAACTGTATTAGAATTAAACGATTTAGTAAAAGCTTGCGAAGAAGAGTTCGGCGTATCCGCAGCAGCGGGCGTAGTTGTTGCAGCAGCAGGCGCTGGCGCAGCAGAAGCAGAAGAAGAGAAGACAGAGTTCGACGTTGAACTGACAGAAGTTGGTCCGAACAAGGTTAAGGTAATCAAGGTTGTTCGTGAAGCAACAGGACTTGGTCTGAAAGAAGCAAAAGACTTAGTTGACGCAGCTCCGAAGGTACTGAAAGAGGGCGCATCTAAGGAAGAAGCTGAAGAGCTGAAGACGAAGTTAGAAGCTGAAGGCGCAAAAGTTACTCTGAAATAATTAGTTTGCCTGATTCAAACAAGATCGGAAAAGCGTTGTATTTTTTTAAGAACAATTGCTTTTCCGATTTTTTTATGGTACATTTGTATCATAGAGGCTAGGAGGGGTTTGCACAGATGAGAATGCGGGAAAGTATAAAAGAATATATCCTTTTGGTAGGGGAAGCGCAAGGGTATCTTTTGATGTCTGTGAAAGAAAAATTAGTGAATGCGGGATTTGAAGTTTCTATTGCCGCCGATATCGGCGATATTGATAAGATAGAGGATAAAGCGATAGCTGTGCTTATCTATGCGGAAGAAGCGATTGCCCGTAATCAGCGGCTTTTGATCTATCTGAAAGATAAAATTGCGGAGGAGGATATTCCTGCATTTGTATTTGGCAATCCGGAAGAGCTTGACGATATTAAAAAGCTGATTTTACCGCATCTGATCCAAAGAGAGTATATGAGGCCGATCAATATTAAGGATATGACCGAGGAAATCAAGGAATACCTTGAACAGCATGACGCTAAGAAAAAGAAAAAGATTCTTGTTGTGGATGATTCCGGCGTTATGCTGCACAGCATCAAAGGCTGGCTTGGAAATGACTATCAGGTTACGCTGGCAAATTCCGGCTTGTCTGCGATTAAGTATATGATACTGAACAGACCGGACTTGATCCTGCTCGACTATGAAATGCCGATCTGCGACGGCAGGCAGACTTTGGAAATGATCCGCTCCGAGACTGAGGTTGCAGACATTCCGGTTATTTTCCTGACCGGAAAAGGTGACAAAGAAAGCATTATGAAGGTCATGTCTCTGAAACCGGAAGGGTATTTGCTGAAAACAATGAAGCCGGTGGATATTAAGAAATATATCGACGATTTTTTTGAAAAGAAAAAAGCGAATATCAAATTCCATTAAGCGGGCAGGGAACGGAATGGCCTGACACGGAGTGTAAATTTGGAATGAAAGAGTATCTGAAAAAATATTTTGAACCGGATCTTCCGATGCAGCAGCTTTCTTTTAACTGGATCACGTCGGTCGGCATTGCGGCAGGGGCGATTTCTATTATTGTTACGCTGCTTCTGGGGCTTCCGGCTGTGACGGTATTGATTTCTTTGGCGCTGACGGCGGTGCTTTTGACTTGTTTTTATATTGCGAATTATCACGATATGCTGAGGCAGGCGACTTATTATGTTTGTTTCCTTTGTGCTGTAATTGCTTTTCCCGAGATGTTTTTGCTCATGGGCGGGATCTACAGCGGTATGCCGATCTGGTTTATGCTTGGAATTCTGCTTACATATCTTTTGCTTCGAGGTAAGGAATTATATATTTTTGTCGGGCTGGAACTGCTGGTAGATACCGCGGTGCTGGCTCTTTCCTATTTAGGTTTTCTCGATCTGCCGATCAGACTGGATGAACGTTCCTTTTATTTGGACGTATGGCAGAGCGTGGTGATTACGGGAATCTGCATGGGCATCATTATGAGGCTGCAGATCGGCGCGTATGAAAAGGAACTGAAAAAGAACGAAGAACAGAGAATCCGCATGGAGGTTCTGAAGGTCGAGGCGGAGAAGGCGAGCGTTGCCAAAAGCGATTTTCTTGCCAATATGTCGCATGAGATTCGTACGCCGCTGAATGCGATCATCGGTCTGTCGAATATTGCGCTTCGTGAGGATATGCCGTCTTCGGTGCGGGGCAATCTGGAGGATGTTCTGAATTCCAGCAACAACCTTCTTGCGATCATTAACGATATTCTTGATTTCTCCAAGATCGAATCCGGCAAGCTGGAGATCATACATTCGAAATATCAGCTATCTTCGTTGATCTACGATGTGGCTACAATTATACACTTTCGCATTACGGATAAACCGATCGAATTTATACAGGATATCGATCCGACGATCCCGAATCATCTCTACGGAGACGAGGTACGGATGCGGCAGATTCTGATTAATGTGCTCGGCAATGCGGCGAAATTCACCAAAAAAGGAAAGATTGTTCTAAAGATGGGCTGGAAACGGCTCGGAGGCATTGCGATCCTTCATATTTCCGTTGCCGATACGGGACAGGGAATCCGCGAGGAAAATCTGGAACAGATATTCAAACGCTTCCGGCGTGTGGAAATGCAGGACAACCGTCAAATTGAAGGCACGGGGCTCGGACTTTCCATTACAAAGGGGTTGCTTGACCGGATGGGCGGTACGATTTCCGTTGAAAGCACTTACGGAAAGGGAAGTACCTTTACGATTACGATTCCACAGAAGATCATTGACGAAAAGCCTGTTTACGGGGAGGCAAGCAAGCTGACGCGCGCTAATTTTGAAAAAAAGAAATGTTACGGTTCGGGCGTTATTTTCCCGGGAGCAAATGTGCTTGTCGTGGATGACAGTACGATGAACCTAAAGGTGGCGAAAGGCTTGCTTGAGCCGTATCAGATGAACGTTGAGTGTGTCGGCGGGGCGAGGGAATGCCTGGAGCGGGTATCGAAGATGCGGTACGACCTGATCCTGCTCGATCATATGATGCCGGAAATGGACGGCGTTGAAACATTGTGGCGTATGCGGGAAGATCCGGCATTTGACACGCCGGTCATTGCGCTGACGGCAAATGCTGTCAACGGCGCAAAGAAGTCTTATCTTGACTGGGGCTTTATGGATTATCTTTCCAAGCCGATGCATCTTGAGGAATTGGAAGTCTGCCTGAAAAAATATCTGGGAGCGTTTGCGCAGAAGGAAGCTGCGGGAACTCCTGTCAGCCGGAAGGAGCCGGACACCCTGCAGCATATGGCGGAGACTGCGTCAACCGGGGAAGAAGACGGAATGCTTGAAGACGGCGGAGGGGAAGAAAGTATATTCGAAGACAAAGAAGTATTTGACGCCGATCAGGGTATGGAATACGCGGTAGATAATAAAGACTTTTACATAGAAACGCTGGAGATTTATCTGGATGAGACGAGTGAGAGCGAAATGCTTTTGCGGGAATATCTTGAGCAGGAAAATATGAAGGATTACGAAGTGATCGTACATGCGCTCAAGAGCAATTCCAGACTGGTCGGCGCAGTAGCTACGAGCGAGCTGGCGCTTCGGATGGAGGAGGCGAGCCGGAACGGCGATCTGGAATTTGTGCAGGAACATCACGATGAACTGATGGCGCGTCTGGCGTTGGCAAAGAAGCATGTCCGTCAGTATTTGAAGGAAAACAAATAGGACATACGACGGAAGAATAGCGCGGCATTACATATGGTATGCACAGGCGGCAGTCCCGAAACGGGCTGCCGCTTTTTGAATAAACTTGAAAAATTTTCTTGACGGAAAAAATCTCTTGTAGTAGAATGGATAGTGCACTATTGTGGTATGGTGTGCTTATTTCTATTAAAAGATACCGAAAAATAGGCTAAGATCATAGAAGAACGGGGTGAAATGTCAATGGAAAAAAACAGAATACGTCCTACTGCCGCAGGCAAGAACGTACGTATGAGTTATTCACGACAAAAAGAGGTTTTAGAGATGCCAAACCTGATAGAAGTCCAGAAGGATTCTTATCAGTGGTTCTTGAACGAGGGCTTGAAAGAAGTATTTGAAGATATTTCTCCGATTGCAGATTACAGCGGTCATTTGAGCCTTGAATTCGTGGATTTTGAACTGTGCAAGGACGAGATGCCGGTCAACAAAAACACGATCGAGAAGTGCAAGGAAAGAGACGCAACCTATGCTGCACCTCTGAAAGTAAAAGTCCGTCTGTATAATAAAGAAAAGGAAGAGATCAGCGAGCATGAAATTTTCATGGGCGATCTTCCGATTATGACTGAGACGGGTACCTTTGTCATTAACGGCGCAGAGCGTGTCATTGTCAGCCAGCTTGTCCGTTCTCCTGGTATCTATTATGCGATCGATCATGATAAGATCGGTAAGAGACTGTTTTCCTGCACCGTGATCCCGAACCGCGGCGCATGGCTTGAGTATGAAACAGACTCCAATGATATTTTCTATGTCCGTGTAGACCGGACGAGAAAGGTTCCGATCACTGTTCTGATCCGTGCGCTTGGCGTCGGTACAAACGATGAGATCAGGGAGCTGTTCGGCGATGAACCGAAAATTGAAGCGAGCTTCACGAAAGACGTTGCTGAGAATTATCAGGAAGGTCTATTAGAGTTATACAAAAAGATCCGTCCCGGCGAACCGCTTTCCGTAGAGAGCGCGGAGAGTTTGATCAACGCTATGTTCTTTGACCCGAGAAGATATGATCTTGCCAAAGTAGGACGTTATAAATTTAACAAGAAGCTGATGCTGCGCAATCGTATCCGCGGTCATGTTCTGGCAGAGGATGTCGTTGACACAACGACAGGCGAAATTTTAGCGGCGGCAGGCACAAAGGTAACGGCGGAACTGGCGGACGCGATCCAGAACGCCGCGGTACCGTTTGTTTATATTCAGACTGAGGAAAGAAACGTTAAGGTTCTTTCTAATATGATGGTAAATATTACGAGTTTTGTAGACTGCAATCCGAAGGAACTTGGCGTAACGGAGCTTGTATATTATCCGGTGCTTGCGCAGATCCTGGAAGAATACAGCGACCAGCCGGAAGAACTGGCGGCGGCCATCAAGAGAAACATTCATGAGCTGATTCCGAAGCACATTACAAAGGAAGACATTCTTGCTTCCATTAATTATAATATCCATCTGGAATACGGCATTGGCAACGACGACGATATCGACCATCTGGGCAACAGACGGATCCGCGCGGTCGGAGAGCTTTTGCAGAACCAGTACCGTATCGGTCTGTCCAGACTTGAACGCGTTGTCCGCGAAAGAATGACAACGCACGATGCGGAAGAAATTTCCCCGCAGGTACTCATCAACATCAAACCGGTACAGGCGGCAGTCAAAGAATTCTTCGGCTCCTCCCAGCTGTCACAGTTTATGGATCAGAACAATCCGCTTGGCGAGCTGACGCATAAGAGACGTCTTTCCGCCTTAGGTCCGGGCGGTTTGTCGAGAGACAGAGCCGGATTCGAGGTCCGCGACGTACATTATTCCCACTACGGAAGAATGTGCCCGATCGAGACGCCTGAAGGTCCGAACATCGGTCTGATCAACTCTCTTGCAAGCTATGCAAGAATTAACGAATATGGTTTTGTCGAAGCGCCGTATCGTAAGATCGACAAAACAGATCCGAAAAATCCGCGCGTTACGGACGAAGTCGTTTATATGACGGCGGACGAAGAAGACAATTATCATGTGGCGCAGGCAAACGAGGCGCTGGACGCCGAGGGGCATTTTGTAAAGAACAGCGTTTCCGGCCGTTACCGCGAAGAAACGCAGGAATATCCGAAGGCAATGTTCGATTACATGGACGTATCTCCGAAGATGGTATTCTCCGTAGCGACTGCGCTGATTCCGTTCCTTGAGAACGACGATGCAAACCGCGCGCTGATGGGTTCCAACATGCAGCGTCAGGCGGTGCCGCTTCTGATAACGGAGGCGCCTGTCGTCGGCACCGGTATGGAGCCGAAGGCGGCGGTAGACTCCGGCGTCTGCGTTGTTGCGAAAAAGCCGGGTACGATCGATTATGTGGCTTCCAATGAGATCCGCATCAGCTATGACGACGGTGAAAAAGAAGAAATTCATCTGACGAAGTTTTCGCGCAGCAACCAATCCAACTGCTATAATCAGAAGCCGATCGTTTTTAAAGGCGATCATGTGGCGGCAGGTCAGGTCATTGCAGATGGTCCGTCCACTTCCGAAGGAGAGCTTGCCCTTGGTAAAAATCCTCTGATCGGTTTTATGACATGGGAAGGCTATAACTACGAGGACGCCGTGCTTCTGAGCGAAAAGCTGGTACGGGACGACGTTTATACGTCCGTACACATTGAAGAATATGAAGCGGAAGCGCGCGATACGAAGCTTGGCGCAGAAGAGATCACATGCGACGTGCCGGGCGTGGGCGACGACGCGCTCAAAGACCTTGATGAAAGAGGTATTATCCGCATTGGCGCCGAGGTTCGCGCAGGCGATATTCTTGTCGGCAAGGTAACGCCGAAAGGCGAGACGGAGCTGACGGCAGAAGAAAGACTGCTTCGCGCTATTTTCGGTGAAAAGGCGCGCGAGGTAAGGGATACTTCCCTGAAAGTACCGCACGGCGAATATGGTATCGTCGTCGACGCCAAAGTATTTACAAGAGAAAACGGCGATGAGCTTCCTCCGGGAGTCAATCAGGCAGTCCGTATTTATATTGCGCAGAAGAGAAAGATTTCCGTCGGCGATAAGATGGCAGGCCGTCACGGCAACAAGGGTGTCGTTTCACGTGTTCTTCCGGTAGAGGATATGCCTTATCTGCCGAATGGACGTCCGCTTGACATCGTACTGAATCCGCTCGGCGTACCTTCCCGTATGAACATTGGACAGGTACTTGAGATTCATCTTTCCCTTGCTGCAAAAGCGCTCGGCTTTAACGTGGCGACGCCGGTATTCGACGGTGCAAACGAAGTCGATATTATGGACACTCTGGATCTGGCAAATGATTATGTCAATCTGGAGTGGGATGAATTTGAAAAGAAACATAAAGATGAGCTTCTTCCTGAAGTTCTGGAATACTTATCGGAACACAGAGAACATAGAAAGGTTTGGAAGGGAGTGCCGATTTCCAGAGACGGTAAAGTAAGGCTTCGTGACGGACGTACCGGCGAATATTTCGACAGCCCGGTAACGATCGGACACATGCATTACTTAAAGCTCCATCATCTTGTCGACGATAAGATTCATGCGCGTTCGACAGGTCCGTATGCGCTTGTAACGCAGCAGCCGCTCGGCGGCAAGGCGCAGTTCGGCGGACAGCGTTTCGGTGAAATGGAAGTATGGGCGCTGGAAGCGTACGGCGCGGCATATACGCTTCAGGAAATCCTGACAGTAAAATCCGACGATGTGATCGGACGCGTCAAGACTTACGAGGCGATCATCAAGGGCGACAATATCCCGGCGCCGGGTATTCCGGAATCGTTCAAGGTACTGTTGAAAGAATTGCAGTCGCTTGGTCTGGATGTCAAGGTGCTTCGTGAAGATCAGACAGAAGTAGAGATCACGGAAACGATCGATTACGGTGAAAGCGAGTACCGTTATGAGATGGAAGGTGATTCGCGCAGTTACAATCGTGAAGAAGAATCACTCGGTTCCATGGGCTATCAGAAACAGGAGTTTGATGAAGACGGAGAACTGGTAAGCGCGGAAGACGAAGAGGACGACGCATTCGACGATGAGTTCGACGCGGAGTACGAAGATTCTCTGGATGAGTAAAGATGTGGAAGGAGTGCCATAAATGTCAGAAACAACAAACGAAACGTATCAGCCAATGACATTTGATGCGATCAAGATTGGATTAGCATCACCTGAGAAAATTCTGGAATGGTCCCGCGGAGAAGTTCTGAAGCCGGAGACGATCAACTACAGAACGTTAAAGCCTGAAAAGGACGGTCTGTACTGCGAAAGAATTTTCGGACCGAGCAAAGACTGGGAATGTCATTGCGGTAAATATAAGAAAATCAGATATAAAGGCGTTATCTGCGACCGCTGCGGCGTTGAGGTCACAAAATCCAATGTCCGCAGGGAGCGTATGGGGCATATCGCGCTGGCGGCGCCGGTATCCCATATCTGGTATTTCAAAGGAATCCCGAGCCGTATGGGTCTGATTCTTGATCTGTCTCCGAGGATTCTGGAAAAGGTTCTTTATTTTGCATCTTATATTGTGCTTGATCCGGGAGAAACGGATCTGCAGTTAAAGCAGGTGCTGTCTGAGAAGGAATATCAGGATGCAAGGGAAACATGGGGCAATAAATTCCGTGTCGGCATGGGTGCGGAAGCAATCAAAGAACTGCTTCAGGCGATCGATCTGGAAGCGGACGCCGCGCAGTTAAAGGCGGCGCTGAAAGATTCTTCGGGTCAGAAGCGTGCAAGAATCGTAAAACGTCTGGAAGTCGTAGAGGCTTTCAGAGAATCCGGAAACAGACCGGAGTGGATGGTTATGGACGTCATTCCCGTTATTCCGCCGGATCTCCGACCGATGGTACAGCTTGACGGCGGACGGTTTGCAACGTCAGACTTAAACGATCTTTACAGAAGGATTATCAATCGGAACAACCGTTTAAAGAGACTGCTCGAGCTGGGCGCTCCCGACATTATTGTCAGAAATGAAAAGAGAATGCTTCAGGAAGCGGTCGACGCTCTGATCGATAACGGCAGAAGGGGAAGACCTGTTACCGGACCGGGCAACAGGGCGCTGAAATCTCTTTCCGATATGCTGAAAGGTAAATCGGGACGTTTCCGTCAGAATCTGCTCGGTAAGCGTGTCGACTATTCGGGACGTTCCGTTATCGTCGTAGGACCGGAGCTGAAAATTTATCAGTGCGGTCTGCCGAAGGAAATGGCGATCGAGCTGTTCAAGCCGTTCGTTAAGAAAGAGCTTGTTGCAAAGGGAATTTCCCAGAATATTAAAAACGCAAAGAAATTAGTAGAGAGACTGGATACGCAGGTATGGGATGTGCTGGAAGAAGTCATCAAAGAGCATCCGGTTATGCTGAACCGCGCTCCTACCCTGCACAGACTCGGCATTCAGGCGTTTGAGCCGATTCTGGTAGAAGGCAAGGCGATCAAGCTGCATCCGCTCGTATGTACAGCGTTCAACGCCGACTTCGACGGCGACCAGATGGCAGTTCATCTTCCGCTTTCCGTAGAAGCGCAGGCAGAATGCCGTTTCCTGCTTTTGTCTCCGAACAACCTGTTACAGCCGTCCGACGGCGGCCCGGTTGCCGTTCCTTCACAGGATATGGTGCTCGGTATTTACTATCTGACACAGGAAAGACCGGGCGCGGCAGGAGAAGGCAAGTTCTTCAAGAGTGTAAACGAAGCGATTCTCGCTTATGAAAATAAAGTCATTACGCTGCACTCCAGAATCAATGTCAGGGTGAGCAAGAAAAATGCGGACGGAGAAGTGATTACCGGCAATGTGGAATCCACGCTGGGACGTTTCATCTTCAATGAGATTCTTCCGCAGGACCTCGGCTTTGTAGACCGCAGCAACCCGGAAAACTTCTTAAAGCTGGAAGTTGATTTTCATGTCGGCAAGAAGGGACTGAAACAGATTCTGGAAAAAGTCATCAATACGCACGGAGCTTCCAAGACGGCGGAAGTACTCGACGATATTAAGTCGACGGGCTACAAGTATTCTACACGGGCGGCGATGACCGTATCGATTTCCGATATGACCGTACCGGCGCAGAAGCAGCAGATGCTGGACGACGCGCAGGCGACGGTAGATAAGATTTCTCAGAACTTCAGACGCGGTCTGATCACGGAGGAAGAGAGATACCGCGCCGTTGTAGAAACATGGAACGAAACGGATAAAGAACTGACAGACGTGCTTCTGGCAGGTCTGGATAAATACAATAACATCTTTATGATGGCTGACTCCGGCGCCCGCGGCTCCAATCAGCAGATCAAACAGCTTGCAGGTATGCGCGGTCTGATGGCGGATACGACGGGTAGAACGATCGAGCTGCCGATCAAGTCAAACTTCCGTGAAGGACTCGACGTACTGGAATACTTTATGTCTGCGCACGGCGCACGTAAGGGTCTGTCCGATACGGCGCTGCGTACGGCCGATTCCGGTTATCTGACGCGTCGAATGGTCGATGTATCGCAGGAGCTGATCATTCGTGAGATCGACTGCAGCGAAGGCAGAGACGAGATTCCGGGCATGACGGTTAAAGCATTCATGGACGGCAAAGAGACGATCGAAAGCCTGAAAGACAGAATCACAGGAAGATTTTCCTGCGAAGAGATCAAAGATAAAGACGGCAATGTGATCGTAAAGAAAAACCATATGATCACACCGAGCCGCGCAGCCCGTATCCTGAGCGTCGGCGTAAACGAAAAGGGCGAGCCGGTAGAGGCGGTAAAGATCCGTACGATCCTCGGATGCCGTTCCCATAACGGAATCTGTGCAAAATGCTACGGCGCTAACATGGCGACCGGAGAACCGGTACAGGTCGGCGAAGCAGTCGGCATTATTGCGGCGCAGTCGATCGGCGAACCGGGTACACAGCTTACGATGCGTACGTTCCATACAGGCGGCGTTGCCGGCGACGATATTACGCAGGGTCTTCCCCGCGTCGAGGAGCTTTTTGAAGCAAGAAAGCCGAAAGGACTTGCGATTATTGCAGAGTTCGGCGGCGTAGCTGAGATTAAGGATACAAAGAAGAAACGTGAGATTGTCATTACAAATCCGGAAACGGGAGAGAGTAAGGCTTATCTGATTCCGTACGGTTCCCGTATCAAGATTCTTGACGGAGCGGTACTGGAGGCGGGCGATGAGCTGACAGAAGGAAGCGTGAATCCGCACGATCTGCTCAAGATCAAAGGCGTCCGCGCCGTTCAGGATTATATGCTCCGTGAAGTACAGCGCGTATACCGTCTGCAGGGCGTTGATATCAGCGATAAGCATATCGAGGTCATCGTACGCCAGATGCTGAAAAAGACACGGATCGAAAACAGCGGGGATACGGATTTCTTACCGGGCACGCTTGTCGACGTACTGGATTATGAGGACATCAATGAAAAGCTGATTGCGGAAGGCAAGGAGCCGGCGGAAGGTAAGCAGGTAATGCTTGGTATTACAAAGGCGGCTCTGGCAACGAATTCCTTCTTATCCGCGGCGTCGTTCCAGGAGACGACGAAGGTACTGACTGAGGCTGCAATCAAAGGCAAGGTAGATAATCTGATCGGTCTGAAGGAGAATATCATCATCGGTAAGCTGATTCCTGCAGGTACAGGTATGAAGCGTTACCGCAATGTAAAGCTTAGTACGGACGTAGAGCTTGACGATACGTTATCGTTTGACGACGATCTTATGATTTCCGAAGAAACGGATACGGAAGACAATCTGGAAGAAACAGACGCTTTCGAAGAAGACGCTTTCAAGGCGGAAGAAGACGGCGAAATGAACAAAGAAGCTGAAGAAGCAGAGGCAGTAACGGAAGAAGTATAAATTACTGATTTTGCAAAAAAATGATTGACAATGCATTTGCGAGCACGTATACTATTTGAGTGTGCACGCAGATGCATTGTTTTTTGTGTGTAAAGATGCAGCTTTCGTGTATACAAAGCAACTATTTATTCCATTATATTATGAAAGAGGTGAAACAGAATGCCAACATTTAACCAGTTAGTAAGAAAAGGTCGTCAGACATCTGTAAAGAAGTCTACAGCGCCGGCGCTTCAGAAAGGATACAACTCCCTTCGTAAGAAAGCCATCGAGACGTCTTCTCCGCAGAAGAGAGGCGTATGTACCGCTGTTAAGACTGCAACTCCTAAGAAGCCGAACTCCGCTCTTAGAAAGATCGCCAGAGTACGTCTGTCCAACGGAATCGAAGTAACAAGCTATATTCCGGGAGAAGGACACAACTTACAGGAGCACAGCGTTGTTCTCGTAAGAGGCGGAAGAGTAAAGGATTTACCTGGTACAAGATACCATGTAATCAGAGGTACGCTTGATACGGCGGGCGTTGCAAACAGAAAGCAGGCGCGTTCCAAATACGGCGCTAAGAGACCGAAAGCTGCGAAGTAAAATATTACTTTGCATGTACCACAAAATAAGCTAATTTAGAAGTGTTGGGATTTTGTTTTGAGATAAGATTGCCGCACGAACACAAATTAGAAGTTAAACATGTGAGTACCGATGATCTAATATTAATTAAGGAGGGAAGAACCGTGCCACGTAAAGGACATATTCAGAAAAGAGACGTATTGGCAGATCCTTTATACAATAACAAAGTGGTAACAAAGCTTATCAATAACATCATGTTAGACGGTAAGAAGGGCGTTGCACAGAGAATTGTATACGGTGCATTTGCAAAAGTTGAGGAAAAGGCTGGAAAGCCTGCCCTTGACGTATTTGAAGAAGCTATGAACAATATTATGCCGGTGCTTGAAGTAAAAGCAAGACGTATCGGCGGCGCTACGTATCAGGTGCCGATCGAAGTAAAGGCAGACCGCCGTCAGGCGCTTGGCCTTCGTTGGCTTACCATGTTTTCTCGTAAAAGAGGAGAAAAGACAATGGTAGACAGACTGGCAAACGAGATTCTTGACGCAGCGAACAACACGGGCGCTGCCGTTAAGAGAAAAGAAGATATGCATAAGATGGCAGAAGCTAACAAGGCATTTGCTCATTACAGATTCTAAAGGAGGAAGAACCCTTGGCTGGAAGAGAATATCCATTAGAGAGAACCAGAAACATTGGTATCATGGCTCATATCGATGCGGGTAAGACAACTCTTACAGAGCGTATCTTATATTATACCGGTGTAAACTACAAGATTGGCGATACTCATGAAGGTACGGCTACTATGGACTGGATGGAGCAGGAACAGGAAAGAGGTATCACAATCACATCAGCCGCTACAACATGCCACTGGACGCTGGAAGAAAACTGCAAGCCCAAGCCGGGCGCTCTTGAGCATCGTATCAATATCATTGATACGCCAGGTCACGTTGACTTTACTGTTGAAGTTGAGCGTTCACTCCGTGTACTCGATGGCGCAGTCGGTGTATTCTGTGCCAAAGGTGGTGTAGAACCTCAGTCTGAAAACGTATGGCGTCAGGCTGATACGTACAATGTACCGAGAATGGCTTTCATCAATAAGATGGACATTTTGGGTGCGAACTTCTACGGAGCCGTAGAACAGATTAAGACAAGATTAGGAAAGAACGCAATCGTTCTTCAGCTTCCGATCGGTAAGGAAGATGATTTCAAAGGAATCATCGACTTATTCGAGATGAAAGCTTATATCTATAATGATGATAAGGGAGACGATATTTCTATCGTAGATATCCCGGACGATATGAAGGATGACGCAGAGCTGTATCGTACAGAGCTGATCGAAAAGATCTGCGAACTGGACGACGATCTGATGATGCAGTATCTGGAAGGAGAAGAACCGGATACGGCGGCATTAAAGGCAGCGCTTAGAAAAGGAACATGCGAATGTACGGCAGTTCCGGTATGCTGCGGTTCCGCTTACAGAAACAAGGGCGTTCAGAAGCTTCTGGATGCGATCCTTGAATATATGCCGGCTCCTACAGACATTCCTGCAATCAAAGGAACAGACCTTGACGGCAATGAAGTAGAGAGACATTCATCCGATGATGAACCGTTCTCCGCTCTTGCATTTAAGATCATGGCCGATCCGTTTGTCGGCAAGCTCGCATTCTTCCGCGTATATTCCGGTACGATGAACTCCGGTTCTTATGTGCTGAACGCGACAAAAGATAAAAAAGAACGTGTTGGACGTATTCTGCAGATGCATGCAAACAAGAGAGCGGAACTTGACAAAGTTTACTCCGGAGATATTGCGGCGGCTGTCGGATTCAAGTTCACAACGACAGGCGATACGATCTGCGACGAGCAGCATCCGGTTATTCTGGAATCCATGGAATTCCCGGAACCGGTTATCGAGCTGGCAATCGAGCCTAAGACAAAAGCAGGTCAGGGCAAGATGGGCGAAGCGCTTGCAAAACTGGCAGAAGAAGATCCGACCTTCCGCGCTCATACAAATCAGGAGACAGGTCAGACGATCATCGCCGGTATGGGCGAGCTGCATCTTGAAATCATCGTAGACAGACTTCTGCGTGAATTCAAGGTAGAGGCAAACGTAGGCGCGCCTCAGGTTGCTTACAAAGAAGCGATCACAAAAGCAGTCGATATCGACAGCAAATATGCAAAACAGTCCGGCGGACGCGGTCAGTATGGACATTGTAAAGTTAAATTCGAGCCTATGGACGCGAACGGAGAAGAGCTGTTCAAATTCGAATCTCAGGTTGTCGGCGGTGCGATTCCGAAGGAATACATTCCGGCAGTCGGCGAAGGTATCGAAGAAGCGACAAAAGCAGGTATCCTCGGCGGATTCCCTGTTGTCGGCGTACACGCTGTCGTATATGACGGTTCTTATCACGAAGTCGACTCTTCTGAAATGGCATTCCACATTGCAGGTTCCCTTGCATTTAAGGAAGCGATGCAGAAAGCAGCTCCGGTACTTCTTGAGCCGATCATGAAGGTCGAAGTAACGATGCCTGAAGAATATATGGGCGATGTTATCGGCGATATTAACTCCCGCCGCGGACGCATCGAGGGTATGGAAGACATCGGCGGAGGCAAGATGGTAAAAGCTTATGTACCGCTTGCCGAGATGTTCGGTTATTCCACAGACCTGCGCTCCAAGACACAGGGACGCGGTAACTACTCTATGTTCTTTGAGAAATACGAGCAGGTACCGAAGAACGTACAGGAAAAAGTTCTGGCAGCAAAGGCGAAATAAAGGTTATGCAGCTTTTCCCTGTGGAAAAAGTTCTGGCAGCAAAGGCGAAATAAGCCCCGGAAGTGTCTGAAATCTGAAAAAATACTTGAAATATCCGGTTATCTTTACTATAATCAAAGATAGCCGAGTGAATTTTGAAACTCATAAAATCTTAATAAGAAAAGCAAAATCAAGGAGGAATATCAAAAATGGCTAAAGCTAAATTTGAAAGAACCAAGCCGCATTGCAACATTGGTACCATTGGACACGTTGACCATGGTAAAACAACTTTAACAGCCGCAATTACAAAAGTTTTATCTGAAAGAGTTGCTGGTAACGCAGCAGTAGATTTCGCTAACATCGATAAAGCTCCGGAAGAAAGAGAACGTGGTATCACAATTTCCACAGCTCACGTTGAGTATGAGACAGAGAAGAGACATTACGCTCACGTTGACTGCCCTGGCCATGC
>JAGARW010000191.1 GCA_017621975.1 Lachnospiraceae bacterium
AAAATACTGGCGTGTATCTGGGCGGTCGTGCCGCTCTTTAACCTGTTCTATTTTTCCCTTGTGCCGCTTTATCCGGTGACGGGAGAGCACGAGGAGCTGTCTGTACGCGGGCTTTTTGGGCAGCGGATCTTCTGGCTTTTTATGATCATTATGGTGTGCGCAGGCGCTTCCGAACAGGCGATGAGCCAGTGGGCTTCGGCGTTTGCGGAATCGGGGCTTCAGGTTTCCAAAACGGTCGGGGACCTGGCGGGTCCGTGCGCGTTCGCGCTTTTGATGGGAACTTCGCGGGCGATGTACGCGAAGTGCAGCGACAGGCTTCCGCTGAAACGGTTTATGAAGCTCAGCGCGGTGTTGTGTATTATCTGCTATCTGGTTGCGGTCTTTTCGGGCGCGGCGGTCGTCGGACTGCTTGGCTGCGCGTTATGCGGCTTTTCGGTCGGTATCTTCTGGCCGGGAACGTTCAGTATTGCGGCGGGACGTCTGCCGGGCGGCGGAACCGCCATGTATGCTTTTATGGCGCTAGCGGGAGACGTAGGATGCAGTGCGGGACCGACGCTTGTCGGTATGGTGGCAAACGCGATGGGAGGCAATTTGAAAGCGGGGCTGTTTGCCGCGATGATCTTTCCGGTGCTGATCCTGCTTGGAATCAGTCTTTTGCGGGATCCAAATAAGAGGTAACAGGAGAGAGCCGGAACTGCCGCGGGGTAGTTCCGGTTTGTTTTTTGAATACGGTAATAAAATAATTATAATCTTCAAAGCCGCAGGCTTCCGCAATAGCGCAGATCGGCAGCTCTGGCTCTTCGACCAGAAGCTTCTGCGCTTTTGCAATACGCAGCCGCCTGATATGCGCGGCAATGCCGCAGCCGTAATTCTGTCTGGAAAGCTCATAGAGGTAAGTCTTGCCGATGCCGAGACTTTTGCAGATCGTTTCTGCGGAAAGCTCCTGCGTCAGATGGCTTTGGATATACTGATCGAGCTGCAAGGGCAGATCGTTCTGGCGCAGCAGGATCATACGCTCCATGCACAGATAAGAGGCGACGGCATGGAGCAGATTGGCGGCGGAAGCGATATACGGCTCCGGTATGACGGGCATTCGGAAGCAGCAGCGTTTCAGCTCGTCCTGCGCCAGACTGTATTTGGCGCAGGATAGGGAGATGACCTCCCAGCCTTTCTCATGAGTCGGGTAAGAAAATACGTGTCCGAACAGAAGATAGCCGACAATGAGGTTGCCGAGAAAAATCGGAGAGACCGCTTCCGTCAGACCCGCGTGACAGCGGTAAATATAAGTGCCGCGGCGGCGCAGAGCAGTGTCGCAGGCATTTCTGTCGCACTGTCGGCAGCCGGACAGTCCTTCTTTGTCTGCGCGCACGATTTTGCAGAAATCGGACACTTCTTCCGGGTAGGAGAGCAGCTCTTTGAGACTGTCGTCAAACACTGTGATGCGGATGTGCGTCAGCGTATAAAAATCGCGCAGCAGCGATTGTAATTTCGTAATATCAAAGCTGGAAATCATGCGGATCGCTCTCCTTTTGTTCTAAGCGTTTTCTTTTGTTCTATTTTACACGTTTCCGCGAACAAATTCAAAGAAAAAAGAACGAAATTATATATCCCGTCGCAGAAAAATCTGATACGATAACAATATAGGATTCGGGTGTCAAAAGGTTTTATTGAAAACTGGTATTGTCAAATTGTACAAATATTTTATTGACTGTGCCTGCACAGCCCGGAACAGGAAATAAAATTTTTGTACAATTTGACCGGGCATTGTAAAAATAAAACCGTTTGCCCCGAACCAATATAGAAAAATGAGAAGAAACGGGAACAAAAACCGAAAACGTTTTGGAATGGAGGAAAAGGGTATGCTTGTTACATTAAAAGAGATTCTTGAAATCGCAGAGGAAAAGAAAATTGCAGTCGGAGCATTTAATACGCCGAATCTGGAAAGTCTGTTGGCAATTTTGGAGGCGGCGGAGGAATTACAGCTTCCGGTTATTATCCAGATGGCACAGTGTCATGAAAATCTGACGCCTGTGTCGGTTATGGGACCGATTATGGTTGCGCATGCGAAGAAAGCGTCCGTTCCGGTCTGCGTACATCTCGATCATGGCGAAACGCTCGAATATGTGCGCAAGGTGCTCGACATGGGATTTACGGGCGTTATGTTCGACGGCTCTACGCTGCCGTATGAGGAAAACGCCGCCAATGTGAAAAAAGCCGTGGAAATGGCGTCGGGCGCAGGCGCGTCGGTCGAGGCGGAGCTTGGAAGCATGGGACGGCGAGAATCGGGCGCGGGAGACGGTACGGGAGAAGGCGACGATACGAAGATTTATACCGATCCGGTTCTGGCAAAGAAATTTGTGGAAGAGACGGGAATCGACGCGCTTGCCTGCTCGTTCGGTACGACGCACGGCATTTATTTAAGCAAGCCGAAGCTGGACTTTGGCGTCGTTGAGAACGTCAGAAAAGAAACGGGAGGCATTCCGGTCGTAATGCACGGCGGTTCGGGCGTCAGCAGCGAGGACTTCCATAAGGCGGTAGCTGCGGGCGTACGCAAGATCAATTACTTTACCTATATGGATAAAGCGGCCGGCGCAGGTCTGATGGAATACGTAAGCAGCGTCGAGGAAGGCATGCCGGTATTCTTTACGGAAGCGATCAAGAAAGCGACCGCTTCTATGAAAGAAAACGTAAAAGAAGCGATGAAGGTATTTGCAAATCTTGACTGAAACGATGGCGGAAAGGGGTATGATGAGTATGAACAGAAAAATGACGTTTGCGCTCTGCTTCTGCAACCGGGGCTTTATGCCGGGCGAGCTGATCTACGGAGCGAGAGAGGATATGATAAAGGCGGTGACGGACGCGGGATATGATTATATCGCGATGGACGCGGAGCTGACGCGCTACGGCGGCGTGGAGACGAGAGCGGAAGGCAGGCTGTACGCCGAGTGGCTGAAGGCGCATGAAGGGCAGTACGACGGTGTTATCTTTTCGATGCCGATCTTTGCCGATGAAAACGGCGCGATCACGGCGCTCCAGGATGCGGGCGTGCCGATCCTGATGCAGGCGTATCCAGACGAGATCGGAAAAATGGATTTTGCGCACCGTAGAGACGCTTACTGCGGAAAGTTTTCGGTGACGGATGTTTTCACACAGTATCAGGTGCCGTTTACAGTCATGAAGCCGCATGTCGTACATCCTCTGACGCCTGCGTTCGCGCAGAATCTGAAAGATTTTGCGGCGGTCTGCCGCGTTGTAAACGGGATGAAGCGCTTTAACGTAGGCTGCATCGGCGCGAGGACGACGGCGTTCAAGACGGTGCGCTTCGATGAGATCACTCTGCAGAAGTACGGTATCAACGTAGAATCGTTCGATCTATCGGAAGTATTTTTCAAGGTCGGAAAGAAAGCGGACGACGACGCGGCGGTGCTTGCGAAGCTGGAGCGGCTGAAGGATTATACCGACTGCTCCCGTGTGCCGCAGGCGAATTTACTGACGCTTGCAAAGGTGTCGGTTGTGATCGACGAATACATAGAGGAATACAGTCTGGACGCTCTGACGCTGCGCTGCTGGAACGAAATGGAAGAGGTGCTTCGTATCTGCCCGTGCGTTCTCCTCAGCGAGCTGAACGACCGGGGCATTGTGGCGTCGTGCGAGATCGACATGTGCTCCGCTCTGACGATGCGCGCAATGAATCTGGCGAGCGGGCAGCCGACGGCGGTGCTTGACTGGAACAACAATTACGGAGAAGACGAAAATAAAGTGATCTTATTCCACTGCGGACCTGTCGCACAGTCTCTTATGACGGCGAAAGGTACGGTAACGGAGCATAAGATGTTTGCAAAAGGCGATCCCGGTTCGGGCTGGGGCAGCAACGAAGGAAGGATCCGCCCGTTTGACATGACGTTTTCCAACTGCCAGACAAAGGACGGAAAGATCGTCGTTTACGCGAGCGAGGCGAAGTTTACGGACGATCCGATCGAGGAAGCGTTCTTTGGCTGCGGCGGCGTGGCACAGATTCCGGGGCTTCAGGACAAGCTGATCAGGCTTGCGCGCGGCGGCTTCAAGCATCATACCTCCGTCGGCGTAGGACATATGAAAGAAATTTTAAAAGAAGCGTTTACGACGTATCTTCACTACGACTGGGTGGATATCGACGCGTAGAGGAGGAGCAGGATGAAGATTGCAGGACTTGACATCGGCACGACCGGATGTAAGCTGACGGTATTCGACGAGAATGGGAAATATCTTGAGAAAGCATATCAGGATTATCCGGTGAAACGGACGGACGGAGAGCATGAGGTAGACGCGCAGGCGATTATGGACAGTGTCTGGTCTGTGATGGGGCGGATGGCTGAAAAATATCCCGATATTGCGGGAATCGGCATTACGAGCTTCGGAGAGACGTTTGTCGCCGCGGATGCGGAAGGCGCGCCGCTCTATCCTGCCATGCTCTATACCGACCCGCGCGGAAAGGAAGAATGCAGGGAGCTTTCGGATGCGCTCGGCGCGGAGCGTATCCTGAATATCACAGGCGTATCGCCGCACGAGATGTACAGCGTTTCCAAGATGATGTGGCTGAAGCGTCATCATCCCAAACTGTACGCGCAGGCAAAGCATCTCTTTTTGATCGAGGATTATGTCGTATTTCATTTGACAGGCAGAGCGCAGATCGATTATTCGCTCGCGGCGCGCACGCAGGCATTTGATATTACGCGCCTTGCGTGGAGCGACGAGATCCTTGCGGCGGCGCAGATCGATAAGGAGCTGCTCTCCGAGCCGGTTCCGACCGGAACGGCTGCGGGAAAGCTGTCGGCGCGGGCTGCGGAAAAGACGGGGCTTTCCCCGGACACGCTGATCGTTTCGATCAGTCACGATCAGGTGGCGGCGGCTGTCGGCGCGGGCGTTTTTTCGTCGGAACTGGCTGTGGACGGAGCGGGAACGGTAGAATGCATCACGCCCGTTTACGATTCGCTGCCTGATCTTGAGACGATGAGCCGGGGCGGATTTGCGGTCGTGCCGTACGTCGTACCGGGGAAATATGTCTGCTACGCTTTCTCTTATACAGGAGGCGCGCTGATCCAGTGGTGCGTCGATACGCTTGCAAAAAAGGAAAAAGAACTGGCGGCGCAGGAAGGCGTTTCCGTGAACGCTTATCTGGAAGCGCGCAGCGCTTCTCCGACGGGTCTGCTTGTGCTGCCGCATTTTGCGGGAGCGGCGACGCCTTATATGGACGGCGGCTCTAAGGGAGCGATTCTCGGACTGGATACGTCCGTTACGGCGGCGGAGCTTTACCGCGCCTGCATGGAGGGCGTCGTCTATGAAATGCTTGTCAATATGGAATACTTACGTCCGTCGGGCGTTCACTTTAACATGCTGCATGCGACCGGAGGCGGCGCGCGTTCCGAGGTATGGATGCAGATGAAAGCGGATATGCTGAATCTGCCGATCACCGCCCTTGCGACGAGCGACGCGGGTACGGTCGGCAGCGCGATGCTGACGGGAATCGCGGTCGGACGCTTTAAAAATCTTGCGGACGCGGCGTCTTATATGGTAGAGAAAAAGCGGGTGTATACGCCGCGGCAGGAAATGTACGAAGCGTATCAGAAGCTGTACGAGCGTTACCGCAAGGTATACGAAGCGGTGCGTCCGTTGATGTAAAAAGCGCGCGCAGGCACAAAATTGTCAGGCGAAAAATGCGCACAGAAATGAGGGCCATATGAAATATACAGAAATTCCATATGTAAAAAATCCGGTTTCCCGTATCCTGTACGGAACGGCAATGCCGCCGTTTCAGACGGGAGAAGACGGCGGCGCGCTGCTCGACGCGGTCTTCGCGCTCGGCGTGACGGCGATCGATACGGCGCGGGTATACGGAGATTCGGAAAAGGTGATCGGCAGATGGCTTGAGACAAGGGAAAACCGCGATCAGGTCGTCCTGCTTTCCAAATGCGCCCATCCGCTGCCGGACGGGACGAAACGAGTGGAAGAGACGGCGATCCGGGAGGATTTTAAAACATCGAGCGAAAATCTGCGGACGGATTATATCGATATTTATCTGCTTCACCGGGACGATACGTCCGTGCCTGCGAGAGAGATCGTCGAGATCATGAACGCTCTGCATGCGGAAGGGAAGATCGGGGCGTTTGGCGGCTCAAACTGGACGCACCGGCGCGTAGAGGAAGCGAACGAGTATGCATATAAACATGCGATGATACCGTTTACCGTTTCCAGCCCGAATTTCGGACTGGCAGAGCAGGTAAAAGACCTGTGGGGCGGCGGCTGCGTCAGCATTGCCGGACCGTCGGGTGCGGAAGGACGACGCTTTTACGAAGAAAACGGTATGCCCGTCATCGCTTATTCCAGTCTCGGCAGAGGATTGTTTTCCGGCAAAGTGAAAAGCAGCGAGCCGGAGCATGCGGACATTGCTATGGATGAATTTGCCTTAAAAGGCTACGCTTATCCCGATAATTTTGAACGCCTGCGCCGCTGCGAGATTCTCGCGGCAAAGAAAGGCTGCAGCGTGCCTCAGATCGCGATGGCGTGGCTGTTTGGACAGAAGGTCAACACGTTCGCCGTCGTCAGCACGACAAAGCCGGAGCGGATGCGGGAGAATATCGCGGCGCTTGATATCGCGCTGACACAGGAAGAACTTGCATATTTGGACCTGCGGTAAAGGACTTGGAATCGGAAACAGGAAGCGCCCCGCAGCAGCTTCCTACATCAACCCCTCAGGAAAGGCAGGAGGCGTTATGTATATTTCACAGATCGTTGCGCAGACGATTGTTGATGAGATCGGCAGGGAGATCCGCGAGCATGTCAATCTCATGGACTCGCAGGGCTATATCATAGCCAGCACCGATCCGGCGCGCATCGGTGTGCTCCACGAAGGGGCGAAGCGCATCATCCGGGAGAAGCTGCAGGAGCTGTATATTACTTCCGAGATGGAGACGGAGACAACAAGAAAAGGCATTAATCTGCCGATCACGATCCGCGGAGAGATCGTCGGCGTTGTCGGCATTACCGGAGAAAAAGAACAGGTCGCCGGCTATGGAAATATTGTCAGGCGAATGACGGAGATCATGGTAGGAGACAGCATGGCGAAAGACCGCCATAGATATGACAGACGTGTCAGGTATCGTTTTATGGAGGAGTGGATCGGTAAAACGGGAGCGGTATACGACCGCAATTTTGTAGAACGCGGGAAACGTCTCGGTATCGATATTGAACGGGCGCGCCGCGCTCTTATCATTCATTTCGAACGTTATCAGGAGCTTTCCGACACGCAGGAGGGACAGCGGCGTCTGGAGGAAATGGAGGCGTCAATACGCCATTTTGTCGAGAAGGAAAAGGATATTCTTTATTTACGCGAGCCGCCAAAACAGATCTGTCTTATGCGCGCCTGCGCGGATGCAAGACTTCGGGAGCTGGCTGAGCAGATGATCTGTCTTATACGGGGTAAGTACGGAGAAACCATTTTGATCGGAATCGATTCGGAAGAAGCGGGCTGTACCCAGATCAGCCAGATTTGCGAGGAAGCGGAAAAGGCGGCGGAAAGCTGCCGGAGAGGAGAACGCGAGATCGTATTTTATAAAGAACTGAGCATTGAACTGTTTATCGGGGAAATCAGCGAGGAAACGATGAAGCGTTATTTAGGCAAGCTTCTGCCCGGCATTGACGATAAGGAACTGGATACGTACATGATGATCGTATCGGTTTACTTTGAAAAGGAAGGTTCGATCACGCAGATGGCGGAGACGCTGTTTATGCATAAAAATACGATTCAATATAAATTGAAAAAGCTTGAGACGATTTCCGGCGTTGACATCCGTACGCCCCGCGGCGGCGCGGTTTATTATATGGCGCTGTCTTTTTATAAGAGACTGTACGGCGGCGCGGCACTGATAAGAAGTTCTTAATAACAAAAAAATAATAAAATATATGTTATGTATGACATTCACAAAGACGACCTGTATATGATATTTTATAGAAGAAGTATAAAAAGGAAGGGGATTGCAATGATTTGTTGTGCAAATTATACAATTCCCGGCAAAACTATATACAGGAGGGTAAAAGTATGACAGGGGTTCCTTATGTAATCGTATTTATTCTGGCGATTATCGTCATGATCGTGATGATAAGCAAGTTCAAGATCCATCCGTTCTTGTCCATTATGCTTGTTTCCATGGTGCTTGGATTGATCGGCGGTATTCCGTGGGTAAATACAACGGACGCGGACGGCAATACGATCAATGGTATTGCAACCGTAATCGGAAGCGGATTTTCATCCACATTTACAAGTATCGGTATCGTTATTATCTTTGGCGCGATGATCGGTACGTTTCTTGAAGTAACAGGCGCTGCGCTGAAGCTGGCGGATATCGTCGTTAAGATCGTAGGGCCGAAGCATCCTGAACTGGCGATCGAGCTGATGGGCTGGGTCGTATCGATTCCGGTATTCTGCGATTCCGGCTTCGTAGTGCTCAATCCGATCCGGAAAGCGCTTGTCAAGAAAACAGGCGCGTCTTCGGTAGCGATGACGGTATGCTTATCGGCAGGTCTGTATGCGTCCCATGTATTCATTCCGCCGACGCCGGGACCGATCGCAGCGGCAAGTACATTGAACGTAGCGGATCATCTGCTTCTCGTTATGGGACTTGGCGCGCTCGTATCCATTCCTGCACTGGCAGGCTCTTACGTATATGCAAAATACATAGGCAAAAATGTAACGGCAGACGATGAGGCAAACAGCGGAGAGATCGTTCAGAGCTATGAAGAGCTTGTAGCTTCCTACGGCAGGCTGCCGGGCGGCTTTATGAGCCTTGCTCCGATCATTGTTCCGATTATTCTGATGGCATTGTCCAATATTTCTTCTATTCTGAAATGGCAGGGCGCGCTTTCTACGGCATGCACGTTCCTTGGAACTCCGATCGTCGCATTGGCAGTCGGCGTTATCCTCGGCATCATCCTTCTGGTTCAGGCGGGAATGGCGGATAAGTTGTATGACCTGACAAACGATACGTTAAAGACAGTCGGACCGATTCTGTTTGTAACGGCGGCGGGCGGCGTACTGGGTAAAGTAATTTCCTCTACAAGCCTTGTAGCATTTATTACAGACAATGCGGCTTCCCTGCAGACGATCGGTATTTTCTTCCCGTTCCTGTTAGCCGCGATCCTGAAGACGGCGCAGGGCTCCTCGACGGTTGCGATCACAACGACAGCCGGCATTATGGCGCCGCTTATGGGCGCGCTCGGTATGGATTCCGTCATGATGTCCGCGCTCTGCGTTATGGCAATCGGCGCAGGCGCAATGACAGTATCGCATGCAAACGACTCTTACTTCTGGGTTGTTACTAACTTTGGCGGTATGACGCCGGATCAGGGGTATAAGACACAGACGGCGGCTACGCTTGTAGAAGGTATCTGCTCCATGATCGGAATTTTTGTTCTGTCTCTTTTCTTACATTAAGCGTAACGGGAGCTGCCGCAATGAAGATATTTAAAAACAGTAAATCGTGAAAGCGAGGGATTTTATGAGTTTGCGAGAAGATGCGGATCGTATCATAAAAGCGTCGATTCAGGCGGTGCTTCCCGATGAAGCGGTGCGGACCGCTTTGCGGAATAAAGACTTCGGAAGCGGCAGAATCTTTATGGTAGCGGCGGGCAAAGCCGCGTGGCAGATGGCAAAGACGGCGGCCGAGCTGCTTGGCAGCCGTTTGACTGCCGGCGTTGTCGTAACGAAATACGAACATGTAAAAGGGGAAATTCCCGCTGTGCAATGTTTTGAAGCCGGACATCCTGTGCCGGATGAAAATTCGTTTCGGGGCACGCAGGCGGCGCTTGATCTTGTCAGTGATCTGACGGCGGATGACACGGTACTGTTTCTGCTGTCGGGCGGCGGCTCAGCGCTGTTTGAAAAACCGCTGATTCCGGGTGAAGAACTTACGGATGTGACGCAGCAGCTTCTCGAATGCGGCGCGGATATTGTGGAGATCAATACGATCCGCAAGCGGCTTTCTGCAGTAAAAGGCGGGCGTTTTGCGCTTGCCTGCGAACCTGCGGGCGTTTACAGTATCGTGCTAAGCGATATTCTCGGCGATCCGCTTGATATGATCGCTTCCGGTCCGGCATATCCCGACAGCTCTACGTGCGCGGACGCGGTCAGGATTGCAGAGAAGTACGGGCTGCGGATGAGCGAACGGATGCAGGAGCTTTTACGCCAGGAAACGCCGAAAGAGCTTCATAATGTAGAAACGCAGATTACAGGAAGCGTAGTAGGTCTGTGCATGGCTGCTTCGTGCGCGGCGCAGGAGCTTGGCTACCGCCCGATCATATTGACAGACCAGCTTTCGTGCGAGGCGCGTGAAGCGGGCGCTTTTCTGGCCGCGATCGCGAAAACCTACCAGAATACGAAAGAAAGCCTTGCTTTTATTGCGGGCGGCGAAACGGTCGTACATGTGACGGGGAAAGGAAAAGGCGGACGCAATCAGGAGCTTGCGCTTGCGGCGGCGGAAGGAATCGCGGGGCTGACAGACACCGCAGTCTTCAGCATCGGCAGCGACGGTACCGACGGACCGACGGACGCGGCGGGCGGTTACTGCGATCAGGAAACGAAATCAAAGCTTGCTTTAGAGGGAATTTCGATCTATGACGTGCTGCGCAGCAACGACGCATATCATGCGCTGCAAAAGACAGATGGGCTGATTATAACAGGAGCGACAGGAACGAATGTAAACGATGTGGCGGTGCTCCTGATCAAACGAAATTAGAAGCGCCCTAAAAGGCGCGCATCTATAGAAAAACAGCGTAATACCAAAAACGGCATAGCCTCCCGGTTATGTCGTTTTCTTTTATTTGCATTTTGGTTTTTCTACCATATTACAGCCTCCGTCCTGCCTCTGCCCGCTACGGCAGAAACGATTTAATCAGGAAAAACGCTGCGGGTACGAGAAGCGCGGGCAGCATATTCATTGTTTTGAACTGTTTGATGCCGAGTATATTAATGCCGGACGCCGCGATGAGAAAGCCTCCGATTACCGACAGCTCTGTCATAAAATCGGGCGAAATAAAACCGCCGAGGAAGCTTGCGCCGAGATAGATCGCGCCCTGCCATAAAAACAATACGACGGCGGCGATCGCGATGCCGATTCCGTATGTGGAAGCGAGCACCATCGAGGTAATCAGATCGAGCGTGCCGTTCGTAAAAAGATAGGTATTGTCTCCGTTTAACGCGCTCTGGATCGGACCGAGGATCGAAAGCGTTCCGATGCAGAAGAGCAGGATAGCGGTGGACAGTCCTTGTCCTAATGAGCTGTCGCCGCTTTTGTCTGTCAGCTTCTGGAATTTTGCGTCGAAATCGAACGCGTTGCCGATCAGACTGCCGATCGCGAGACTCGCAATGAACAAAACCGGATACTTACTGTCTGGCATATTGCCGACGACGGAATTGATACCGATGCCCGTCGCGGCAAGCCCCATAGCGTCAAACAATACCTTCTGCTGCTTTTCGTTGATGCTTTTGCGGAACAGACTGCCGACCGTGCTGCCGATCAGAATCGTGGATGTATTGAAAATTGTACCGATCATAAAAACCTCCGTGCCTGAGCATATAAACCGCGCATTCAAAACTGCCTGCGCGAAATACGAAAGCTCCATTCAGATTATAGCGTAACGGCCCGCGTAAATCAACTTGAAAAGGAACGGGCGCGGCAAAAGGAACGCCTGAGGCGGATTGACATTTGAAGCCGGCGTTATTATAGTAAAATTATCTATAAA
>JAGARW010000192.1 GCA_017621975.1 Lachnospiraceae bacterium
AGCGTTTTCTTTTGACTTTTCAATCTGTTCTTCGGCGTTTTCCTGCGCTTCCTTGCGGAGCTTTTCATTTAATTCATCTTTTCTTACCACAACGGCAAAACTGGAAAAATTACCATTCTCATCTATATAGCCATGCCTGCAAATTGCAGTATATCCCATCGATTTTTCAAAATTATCAACCCACTTAGTAGCAGATTCCACATCTCAAATCTCTGCATATATTCCTTTGCTGCCTTTGGATCATTCTGCATTTTCTCCAAGAGCTTTGGGTTGACATCAACAACATTCACTTTGCCGTCCTTATTTGTATCTATCCCATATCCAGTTTGCAACTTTATGTACGATACTTGTTTCTGTAAAGATTTTAAATATTCCTCATTGCTGCTTTTCTTTACCGCTTCCTTTCCTGATGCCGCATAGATGTTTTCATAAATACTGTTGTAATTGCTCACTCCTGTAATTGCCATAATGATATCCCTCCTGAAATTCTGCTCCTAACCCTTTAGCATAACAGACAAAATAAATCTCCCCTTTTCTGCAATACAATCCATATCTCCCCCATATTTCAAGGCGCAATATCTGATATTTTTTAATCCAATGCCATGTATCCTGCCATCGTCTTTTGCAGAACAAGGATAGCCGTCTTTTCCCCATTTCACCTCCCCGTCAAAGCTGTTCTCAATTTCTATAAAAAACATTTTCTGTTTCCAAAAAGACTTTATTTTAATATACAGCTCTTGATCCTGATTTTTCAGCCTTGCTTTCCGGCAGGCTTCAATCGCATTATCTAATCCGTTATTCAGGATAACGCCTATGTCGTAAGCCCTTACATGAACCTTGTCCGTCAAAAGGAAGCCGTCCGCTTCTAAATGAATACCTTTTAATTCTTTTGCCGCATAATAAAACTTATTGCCGATAACTGCGTCGCTTACCACATTTCCCGTATGTATTTTCTGCTCCAGATTCATCAGCGTTTTCTGCATGTCTTCAAAATACCCGGTGACTTCTTCCTTTTCCGTTATCTGCCGTTCCCTTAACAATTTCTCCATAACTGCCATTTGATTTTTCATATCATGCTTTACATGGCTGACGCTCTCATAAAAACGCTCCATTTCCAACATGGAATTTTCCATTTGGGAAATCTGGTTCTCCAATACCTTTTTTTGTGTGCGTTCCTCCTGCAATCCTGCTATTTCCTGCTGTAGTTTAAAACTATATAGAATAACAAGCCAAATAACAACCGAGATTAAAGTAATGAACAAATATATTTCTATGTAATTATCATAATAAACAAGATGATGTTCCTTGTTGATAACCGCTATGATGAACCGAAAAATAACGGCAGTTAAAGCGCCCATAAATACAGGCAGTGTATAAAATATTGTTTCTTTTGTATTGTTTCCGTCTATGGAGCGTCTATGATTCTTTATAATGATTTTCACGGATAGATACAATAAAGTTTCTATCGTCACCTCTGCCAGCAAATCAATAAGCTTTACTGTTGTTCGCATTATGGCGGCGTTATACATCACTCCCGATAATTTTCCCGCTCCATAATTCCAGAACAGCATAACGGCATATCCTATCTGATTGAAAATGCTGTCTAATGCAACAAAAAGCAATGCCGCAAATACCTTTGTCGACTGCCTGCCCTGATAAAAAAGCGCGCCGATAAAATATATGACAAGCAGCTTGAAAACAAAGTATTGTATTTCCATTTCCAGTACAATCTGCGGATTCGCATACGCGGCGCATCTGACCGCCATTTTTATGATAAACCACACCATAACCGCTAAAAAACTATGCCATGTTCTCTGTCTTATCTTCGGCTTCATAAATTCTCTAAAAAGCAGGCACAAACAATATCCGTCAAATAAATATCTGATGACAGTCATAATAAGTTCCGCTGCTTCATACATGGGAAACACCTCCGCTGCGCAGGTATCTCATATACTGTCTGACAAAATCATGGTATCTGTCCTTCGACAGATATATTTTCTCCCCATTGGTAAGCATAATGGTTTCCGCATCGTATTCAGACACATAGGATAAATTTACTAAATACCCTCTATGGCAGCGGCAAAAGCCCTTCCCGGCTTCCCGTTCCATATCTGCCATAACGCCATAGAATGAAATTTTCCCTCTCACGGTATGGACTGCAATTTTACGCATTTCATTTTCAAAATATAGAATGTCTGCCACATTTAAGGTTATGTTCTTATTCCTTGTTTTGATAAATATCTGCCTGTTTTTTAAGCCCTGCTTTTTCTCTATTTCTTTTTTTGCCCTTTCAAGCACCTCCTGTAATTTTTCATCATCAACAGGTTTTATCAGATAATGCAGTGCCGCCACGTCAAAGGCTTCAAACACATATTCTTTGGCTCCGGTTATAAACACGATAACGCTTTCTTCGTCCAGTTCCCGTAATTTCTTAGCGGTTTCCACACCGTTCATTTTTTCCATTTGAATATCCAAAAAATAAATGTCAAATCCCTCTCCCTGCGATAATAATTCTTCACTGGAAAAAAAGCATTGTATCACAGCGTCCGGCATATATTCTTTTATCCTGCCGCTAATCTGCCCGGCAAATACCGGCTCATCATCACAGACTGCGATCTTAAGCATACAATCACCCCAATTTCTTGATAGGTTTATTACATATATCGGCAGATTTTTTATTAAAATTTCCGAAATGTAACCAATCCCCTTCGAAATGTAACCAATCCCTTTTTACAGCGGTTATTTCTCTGTCGTTCCCGGAACCGTCTCCGTTTTTCATCTCTCCTCCCCGCATTGACTTACCAATTACCGGGGTGTACACTTAATTTAATGATATTATTTATCATCTTCTTTCGAAGAAGAAACGGGGGTTACTTACATATGAGCAGACTGGAAATTTCGACTCCAAACGAAGCGCAGCTTGTGGTCGAAAAACTGTACAAGGATCTGGAACGCCGGATCGAATCAAGCCCGCCGGGGCTGTGCCCGATCGATATGTCCAAAGCCTTTCTGGAACTGTGTCACGCGCAGTCGTGCGGGAAATGCGTGCCCTGCCGGATCGGGCTGGGACAGCTTAAGCGTCTTTTGGACGACGTTTTAGACGGGAACGCGTCGATGGACACGATCTCTCTGATCGAGCGGACCGCAGATTCTATTATGCATTCTTCCGACTGCGCCATCGGCTATGAAGCGGCAAGAATGGTCTATAAAGGGGTAATCGGCTTCCGGGAGGATTACGAAACGCACATCAGAGAGGGCAAATGCACATGCAGCTATAAGCAGGCGATCCCGTGCCGTTCTCTCTGTCCGGCGCAGGTGGATATCCCCGGTTATATCGCGCTGATCGGGGCGGGCAGGTATCAGGACGCCATCCGTCTGATCCGCAAGGACAATCCTTTTCCGACGACGTGCGGCTTTATCTGCGAGCACCCGTGCGAAGCGCGCTGCCGCCGGAATATCATTGACGACGCCGTCAATATCCGCGGTCTGAAACGCATGGCGGCAGATTATGCAGGAAAGGTCCCGCCGCCCCGCTGCGCTCCTTCCACGGGCAAACGCGTCGCCGTCATCGGCGGCGGTCCGGGCGGTCTTTCCGCAGCGTATTATTTACAGCTTATGGGGCACCAGACGACCGTATTTGAAATGCTGCCGAAGCTCGGCGGCATGCTCCGCTACGGCATTCCGAATTACCGGCTCCCGAAAGACCGTCTGGACGACGACATCGAAGCGATCCTTGCAACCGGCATAGAGGTAAAGCATGGTCTGCGCATCGGGAAAGATATTACCATTCAGCAGCTTCGGGAAGAATACGACGCCGTCCTGATTACGATCGGCGCAAGCACGGACAAAAAGCTCGGCATCGAACACGACGACGCAGAGGGCGTAGTCAGCGCCGTACAATTCCTGCGCGCAGTCGGAAAGGGCGAGCTGCTCGATCTGACCGGACAAAACGTAGCCGTCATCGGCGGCGGCAACGTCTCGATGGACGCGGTGCGCACCGCAGTGCGCATGGGCGCAAAAAAGGTCAGCATCGTCTACCGCAGGCGCGTAGCGGATATGACCGCGCTTCCTTCCGAGATCGAAGGCGCAATGGCGGAAGGCGTGGAAATCCAGACTCTGAAGGCTCCGAAGAAAATCGAGATCGACGAAAACGGCCGCGTCTGCGGCTTATGGGTACAGCCGCAGATGATCAGTACGATAAAAGGCGGCAGAGCAAGCGTAAAGCCTACCGGGGACGCGGATATTCTGATCCCATGCGAGACGCTGATCGTAGCGATCGGTCAGGAGATCGAATACCAGCATTTTGAAGAAGCCGGAATGCCTGTCGTAAAAGGGCACATCGTAGCGGAAAAATTCGGCGGCTTCGTCAATATTCCCGGCGTCTTTGCGGGAGGCGACTGCGCGACAGGTCCCGCTTCCGTCATCAAGGCGATCGGCGCAGCTAAGGTCATTGCCGCCAATATCGACGAATACCTCGGCTTTCACCACACAATCTCCGCAGGCGTCAGCGTACCGGAGCCTGATCTTTCCGATCATACGCCGTGCGGCAGAGTCAATACGACCGAACGCGAAGCATGCGAGCGCATCAAAGATTTTGAAGGCTGCGAGATCGGCATGAACGAACAGGAAGGCAGACAGGAAGCGTCCCGCTGCCTGCGCTGCGATCATTTCGGATTCGGCATTTTCAAAGGAGGGAGGGAAACCTTATGGTAAACGCAACAATCGACGGCAGACCGGTCAGCGTTCCCGAGGGAACGACGATCATAGAGGCGGCAAAAATGACCGGCATTCCGATCCCGAAGCTCTGTTATCTGAAAGGAATCAACGAGATCGGCGCCTGCCGCATCTGCGTCGTGGAAATAGAGGGAAAAGACCGTCTCGTCACCTCCTGCAACAATACGGTAGAAGAAGGCATGGTCATCTATACGAACAGTCCGAAGGTACGGCAGAACCGCAAGACTACGGTCGAGCTTATCATGTCGCAGCACAACTGTCACTGCGCGACCTGCCTTCGGAACGGCAACTGTTCTCTCCAGAAGATCGTCAACGATCTGAATATCATGGAGATCCCGTTCCATGCCGACGCCGAACATCCCGCATGGAATCAAGACTTCCCTCTCATCCGGGACGCGTCCAAATGCATCAAATGTATGCGCTGCATTCAGGTATGCGGCAAAATACAAGGACTCCATATCTGGGATCTGACAGGCACAGGCTCACGGACAACGATCGGCGTCTCAGGAAACCGCAAAATCGAGGACGCCGATTGCTCCCTTTGCGGACAATGCATCACCCACTGCCCTACCGCCGCGCTCCGCGCACGGGACGACACCGAAAAAGTATGGAACGCCATTGAAAGCAAAGACGTCGTCACGGTCGTGCAGATCGCTCCCGCCGTGCGCGCCGCATGGGGCGAAGAGCTTGGCATCAACCGTACAAAAGCAACCGTAGGAAAGATCGTGGATTCCTTGAAACGGATCGGATTTGATTATGTGTTTGACACGACGTTTTCCGCAGACTTAACGATCATGGAAGAAGGCCGGGAATTCGTAGAACGCTTCCGCCGGGGCGAAACAAGAAACCGCCCGATGTTTACTTCCTGCTGTCCGGGCTGGATACGCTTTCTCAAGTCCCGGTATCCGCACCTCGTGCCGCAGCTTTCCACCGCGAAATCGCCGCAGCAGATGTTCGGCGCTGTGATGAAAACCTATTTTGCGGAGCATATCGGCGTCAAGCCGGAAAACATCGTGACCGTTTCCATTATGCCGTGCACGGCAAAAAAGGGCGAAGCGAATATGGAGCTGTTTTATGAGGAATATGCCGGGCATGACATAGACTATGTCCTGACGACGAGAGAGCTCGTCCGTATGATCCGTTCCGCCCACATCCAGCCGGATACGCTGACCGAACGCGAATGCGACCGGCTCATGAGAGACGGCACAGGCGCGGGCGTTATCTTCGGCACGACCGGAGGCGTTATGGAAGCCGCGCTGCGCAGCGCGCATTATCTGATCACAGGGAAAAATCCTTCTCCCGACGCGTTCTACGCAGTCCGCGGCGACATCGGCAAAAAGGGCTGGACGGAAAGCGTCGTCCGCGTCGGAGACGCCGAGATTGCGGCGGCCGTCGTCAGCGGCCTTGGCAACACGCGCATGCTGCTTGAAGCGATCGAATCGGGAG
>JAGARW010000193.1 GCA_017621975.1 Lachnospiraceae bacterium
GATCGAGAATGGAATGTTCCAGTTCGGCAAGCTGGCGATCCAGTCCAGCGTGTCGACGCTCGGAACGACGGCGATCGCGGCGCAGGCAATGGCGATCATCCTTGAAAATGTAAACGGCGTCGGAGGAATGGGCGTCGGGATCGCGCTCATGACGGTAGCGGGACAGTGTATCGGAGCAGGGAGAAAGGAAGAGGCGAAATATTATATTGTCCGGCTGACGTTTTACGGAGAATTGCTTATAATAATATCGTGCCTTTTTGTATGGGCGATTACGAAACCGGTCATGCTTCTTGCGGCGATGGAACCGGCGAGTGCGGCGCTTTGTTTTGAGATGGTAACGGCGATCACGATCGTGAAGCCGGTCGTTTGGACGCTCTCTTTTGTGCCTGCGTACGGTATGCGGGCGGCGGGAGACGTGCGGTTTTCAATGCTGTACGGGAGCCTGACGATGTGGTTCTGCCGTGTGGCATTGTGCATTTATCTCATTCGCTTTCAGGGCTTTGGACCGATAGCGGTCTGGATCGGCATGTTTGCGGACTGGACGCTTCGGGCGATCGGCTTTACACTGCGCTTTCTTAGCGGCAAGTGGCTGGACAGAAGGGTGATCTGACGGACAATTATGAGGAGTGAAAAGGGACAATGGATTTTTTATCAGTATTTGCTAAGATGATAGAGCTTTTTTTGATCATCATTATCGGCTATATTACATGCAGGTGCGGCGTATTCGGAAAGGATGCGAGAGTGCATGTGACAAGGCTCGTACTATATGTGGCGATTCCCGGCATTACGCTTTCGTCGGTCTTGACGCAGGACGATCTTCCGGGAACGATGGAGATCGTGAGACTGCTGCTTGTTGCGTTTTCCAGCTATTTAGTGCTGCTTGCGGGCGCTTATGCCGTGCCGAAGCTGCTGCGTGTCAAGAAATCGGAAGAAGGAATTTACCGCTTTATGACGGCGTTCGCCAACGTCGGCTTTATTGGTTATCCGGTCACGCAGGCGGTCTTTGGGGAGCGCGCCGTTTTTTACACATGTGTGTTTAATCTGCCGTTTAATTTCATTGCGTTTTCGATCGGCGTTATCTTTATCCAGAGCAGCGCTTCTTATACAAGAGAAGGCGCGGAGGAAGCTGTCGGTTCCGGTATTACGTATAAGACCTTTCTGACGCCGTGTCTGATCTCTTCCGTTCTGGCGATCATTCTGGCGCTTACCGGATGGAAAGGACCTGCGATCATCGGCGATACGTGCACGCTGCTCGGCAATATTACGACGCCGGCGGCTCTTATGATCATCGGTTCTTCGCTTGCGGAAATGCCGGTGCGGGAAATGTTCAGCAACGCAAAGATATATGTGTTTGCGTTGTTCCGTCTGCTCATTCTGCCGATCATCGTATATTTTATTTACCGCGGTTTTATTACGGATACGCTGCTGCTTGGAGAATGCATGATTATTTCCGCAATGCCTGTTGCGACGAACGGCACGATGCTTTGTCTGCAATATCACGCGGATGAAAAGCTGATGGCGCAGGGGACGTTTATTACGACGGCGGCGTCGCTTGTGACGATCCCGCTTTTGGCGATGCTGTTCCGGTAGAAGACGTATAAAAACGTGACTGCCTGAATATAGTTCCTATAACAGAGGCAGACGGGAACGGATCATGACAGAATATTTGAAAGAAATAGACGCATTCGTATGGGGCCCCGCCATGCTGGCATTTATGCTTGGCACGGGGATTTTTCTTCTCATACGGATGCGTTTTTTGCCGTTTAGGAGGCTTGGCTATGCGCTTCGGTGCGTATGCGGAGCAGAGGAGAAGGCGAAATGGGAAAACGGAAAGAGGGGAAACAGAAAAAAGGGAAACAGTTTCGGCGGCGTATCGCCGCTGTCCTCTTTGACGACAGAGCTTGCGGCGACGATCGGAACGGGGAATATTGTCGGCGTGGCGACGGCAATGACCCTTGGCGGACCGGGCGCGCTGATTTGGATGCTTCTTGCGGCGTTTGCCGGGCTTTCGACGAAGTTTGCGGAAAGTATGCTTTCTGTGAAATACCGGGTCAGGAATGCGGACGGGAGCTACAGCGGCGGACCGATGTACACGCTGAGCCGCGCTTTTCCGTGCCGCAGGGCAGGTCTGCTGCTTGGAAAAGCATTCGCTCTTTTTGCTGTGTTCGCTTCATTTGGAATGGGAAATATGACGCAGGCAAATTCGGTTTCCGCTTCACTGCGAGAGACATTTGATATTGGAACGGCGCAGTCGGGACTTGTATTGACTATATTGGTCATTCTTGCTGTCATAGGAGGCATCCGAATCATCTCAAAGCTTACTTTATATATGGTGCCGTGCATGGCGCTTTTTTATATCATAGGCGCCCTCTGCGTCATTATTCTGCATATTGAGAACCTGCCGCACGGTGTGATGGAAATGGTACGGATGGCGTTTTCGAAGGAAGCGGCGGCAGGCGGAATGGGCGGAGCGATTGTTGCTTCGTTTCGGGACGCCATGCGTTTTGGTATATCAAGGGGCGTTTTTTCCAATGAAGCGGGGCTGGGAGCCGGCGGAATCACGGCTGCGGCTGCCGAGACTGACAGCCCGGTACGGCAGGGATATATCAGTATGACAGGCGTCTTTTTTGATACGGTCGTGATCTGTACGCTGACCGGGCTCGCGCTCAGCGCCTCCGGCGTGCTTGGAATGCGGGATGAAGCAGGAACGCCTCTCTCTGGCGCGGCGCTTACGATCGCCGCTTTTTCAACGGCGTTTGGAAAATTCGGAGGCTGTTTTGTCAGTATCGGAATTTGTCTGTTTGCGTTCGCAACGATTATTGCATGGGAATATCAGGGAGAGTGTGCGTTCGTTTTTCTTGCGCGCGGCAGGGATTGTCGTATGTGCTACCGTTTTGTATACGGGCTTGTAACGTTCATTGGCGCTGTCTGCGCGCTGGAGACGGTATGGGAGCTTTCAGATATTATGAATGCGCTCATGGCGGTTCCGAATCTGGTCTGCGTACTTGCGCTTTCAGGCGTTGTATGCCGGGAAATGCGGCCGCATGTGCAAAAAGACAAAAAATAAGCCTTGTTTTATTGACTTTGGTCATGGCTGCGGCGGGATTCTTATCGTTTCCCTCAAAAACCCTATGAAGAAATTCAGTCTGTCAGCAAGGTAACGAAGGAGATCGACGACCAGACAAGCGCAAGCATGGCGATGCTTTCTCAGGCGATCGGCGAGTGCAGCGAGGACACCCTGAATCTTGTGAAGCTGAGTCAGAGACAGAGCGAAGAAGTGGGTAAATTTAAGTTTTAAAGGCGAGAGCCGCCGTATGAAAGATTATACGACGGCTCCTTTTTTAAATTAATCGAGATCGCAGATGCAGGGCGGTTTGCAGTCGCATTCCGTTTCGGAAATGCCGCCGCACTGTACTCGCGCATGATCGATGGAAACAGAAGCGCCGAATGCCAGAGGTATTTTAACGCATATTTTCTGTGTGATCGTAAATTCACATGTTTTTCCGGTATCGCCATGCGTGCATTTGCCTGTCGTGATGACCGGAGAACCGCAGCAGACGGTCTTAACGTGACCTGTCTTAGCGAACGGCGTGACTTTTACAGGCACGCTGATCAGATCGGTCTGGAAAAATGTGTTATTGCAGGCAGGCGGTTTCTGCATGGACTCTTCGGAAAGCTCTATGCCGCATTCGCCCGCTTCCGTTTTTTCAAGTTCGTTTACAGCATCATTTGTTTCTTCGTTTTGTTCAAAAATGTCGTCCATAAAGGCTCCTTAATGTGTGCTTGATTTATGATATGAAAAAGGTTTGACGGTGTGACAAAAAATGGGTATACTTATACTACCTGACAAGTATTTTGCAGGGAGATGAATCAGGGCGGAATCCCTGAAAGAAAAGGAGAGGGCTATGAAATTTCAAAAATTGAAAAAGATGATTTCTTTACTGACTGTAGCTGCATGTACGGCAGTCTTGATTCCGGCAGTTCCGGCAGAGGCGGCGGAGACGCGCAGCGTATATACAAATGAAGTGATTTCCCAGGAACAGTCGCTTACCCGTCCGATCGCGGTTATGATGCCGACGGACAAGGTTGCGCAGCCGTCCTACGGAATCAGCCATGCGAAAATTTTATATGAAATTATGGAAGAAGGAAATATTTCCCGTCAGCTTGCGGTGATCGACGACTGGCAGGGACTTTCCAAGATCGGCAATATCAGAAGCTGCCGTGCTTATTATATTCCGCAGGCAACGGAATGGGACCCGATCCTCATCCACTTTGGCGGGGTTGTTTATATGAAAGACCGCATTTCTATGCCGGATATCAATAACCTTTCCGGTACCTATGAATACGGCGTCGGCGGCGAGGCTCCGGGGGCGGGCGTATTTTTCCGTTCCACAGACAGAAAGGCTCCGCACAACGCATATATCAGCGCGAGCGGCATTACTAAGGCGGCGGGGCAGCAGGGCTATTCCCTGACGATCCGTCCTGAGTTCTACAATGCAAAGCATTTTACGTTTGCCGAAGGCGTTAATACGCTGGAACAATATGGGGCGCAGGCGGCGACTGCCAATACGATCAGCCTTGCAGACGTATTCCCGTACACAAGGAGCGCGTTTACATACGATCCGGCAACGGGACTTTACAAAAAGACGCTCCACGGCAGCGCGCAGGTAGACGGTGCGAATGGACAGCAGCTTGCATTTGCCAACGTGATCGTACAGTATACGAAATGGTCGCAGCTTGATAAGAAGGGCTATCTGACATTCCAGAATCTTGATACGACGGAAGACGGCTACTTCTTTACAAAGGGAAAAGCGATCCATGTAACATGGGCAAAGACGGCTGAATATACGCCTACCGTATATTTTGACGATAACGGAAACGAAATTCAGCTGAATGAAGGAAAAACCTACATTGCCGTTGCGCAGAAGGGCAGAAATGTAAGCTTTTCATAAATAAAAAAGTAACGGACAAGCAGGCATTCGTGTCTGCTTGTTTTTGCGAAAGGGACTCATTTGGAACAGACGGCGGAAAACGAAAAAAAACAGAAAATCGAACGGCTTGCAGCAAGAGTGATAAAGCTGGCAAGAGACAGCATTATGATGCATCTGCGCTTTTTTGATACGGCAATGGCGCAGCTTACCGCAGTTCCGGGGAAGGTATCAGACTGCATTGCATGCGACGGCAGATACCTGTATTATGATCCGGTCTATGTACTGCGGAAATATCAGGAGGAGCCGGGCAGTATTGCTCATATGTATCTGCATGTGCTGCTGCACTGCGTCTTTTATCACAGCTTTCTCTATGATAAGGTCGAGCAGGAATATTGGGATATGGCGGCGGATATGGCGGTAGAGAACACGATACTGGAAATCGCGTTTCCCGACATTATGCTGAAGCAGGACGAAGAGGCGAGGCGGAAGCTGCATTTCATGCGGATCGACGCGGGCGGTCTGACGGCGGAAAAGATATACCGTTATTTCAAGAGAAACGGTATGGGACCGATGGAACGGAGGGAGCTGACGGCGCTTTTTTGCAAGGACGCCCATATCTACTGGAAGCCGCGGGAAGAGATGACCGTGACACAGGAGCAGTGGAAAAAGATCAGCGAGCGTGTTAAGACCGACCTGAAAACATTTTCACAGGATAAAAGCCGTTCCGAAAGTCTGGAGAAGAATCTTGCGGAGGCAACGCGGGAAAAATATGACTATGCGGAGCTTTTACGAAGATTCACCGTTATGGGAGAAGATATACGCGTCAACGAAGACGAGTTTGATTATATTTATTATACGTACGGACTTTCCACTTACGGCAATCTGCCGCTTGTGGAGCCGCTGGAATACAAGGAAGAGCATAAGGTAAAGGAATTTGTCATTGCGCTCGATACGTCCGCTTCCTGCCGCGGCGGGATTGTCCGCGGTTTTTTGCGCAAGACCTATTCGATTCTGAAAGGAACGGAAAATTTTTTCCACAAGATCAACGTTCATATTCTGCAATGTGACAATGAGATCAAGAGCGATACCAAGATTACGAGCGAGGCGGATTTTGACGCTTTTATGAAGGAAGGAAAGCTGCATGGCTTCGGAGCGACGGATTTTCGCCCGGTCTTTTCTTATGTGGAGCAGCTTCGGGAAGCGGGCGAATTTGAAAATCTGAAAGGGCTGATTTATTTTACGGACGGCTATGGCATATATCCGGAACGTATGCCGGATTACGAGGTGATCTTTGCGTTTCTTGAAGAGGACGACAACCGCATGGAACCGCCGTCATGGGCGATTCCTGTGATCTTATATGACGAAATGCTGGAAGCGGAGGGAAAAGAGGATGAACATTAAACAGGCAAAAGAATATATCAAGGATTGCGTTAAGATATATCTGAAAAAGGATGAATTCGGCGAATACCGCGTCCCGATCGTGCGGCAGCGTCCGGTCTTTCTGCTCGGCGCGCCCGGTATCGGCAAGACGGCGATCATGGAGCAGATCGCGCAGGAGCTTGGGATCGCGCTTGTGTCGTATTCAATGACGCATCATACCCGCCAGTCGGCGCTTGGACTTCCGTTTATCTGTAAAAAAGAGTATGGCGGGCAGACTTACGACGTATCCGAATATACGATGAGCGAGATCATTGCTTCCGTTTATGAAACGATGGAAGCGAGCGGTATCAGGGAAGGCATCCTGTTTCTTGACGAGATCAACTGCGTTTCTGAAACGCTGGCTCCGTCCATGCTGCAGTTTCTGCAGTATAAGGTGTTCGGACGGCATCAGGTGCCGGAGGGATGGGTCGTTGTAACGGCGGGAAATCCGCCGGAATACAACAAGTCCGTCCGGGAATTTGACGTTGTAACGCTCGACCGTCTGAAAGTGCTTGACGTAGAAGCCGATTACCGGATCTGGAAGGAATATGCGGGCGAGCAGGGAATCCACAGCGCGATCCTGAATTATCTCGAATTGAAGAAAGAGCATTTTTACCGGATTGAAGCGAGCATGAAGGGCAAGACTTACGTGACGGCACGAGGCTGGGAAGACTTATCGGAGACGCTGCAGCTTTACGAGGAAGAAGGAATGGCGGTAGAAGAAGAGCTGATCCGGCAGTATATCCGAAATGAAAAGATTGCGAAGGAATTTGCGGCGTATTATGATCTGTATAATAAATATAAACGGGATTACCGGATCGACCAGATACTGGAGGGATGCGCTCCAAAGTCCGCCGGGGCGCGGGCGGCGCAGGCTCCGTTTGACGAACGGCTTTCCCTTGTCGGCATGCTGCTCGATAAGATTCAGGGAGAGATGAGGGAAGTCATTGAAACTGCCGATTATCTGAAGGAACTGACGGTATCCCTGAAGGCGGTCAAGGCTTTGCTTGCAAAAGAAACCGGTACGGACAAAAAGACAGACGCAGCGCAGACGGGCGGGGTCTTGCAGCGCCTTTTGGAAGAACAGATCGCACGTCGGGAGAAAAAGCTGGAAGCATTGCAGAAAGCAGGCTCTCTTTCCAAAGCAGACCGCAGAAAGGAAAAACGCGCGCTTGCCTTTTTACAGGCAGAGGCGAAGCGCTGCCTGCTTGGAGAAAGCGGAATGGACGCTATCAGTGCGGGCGAAGAAATGCCTGATGGGTATGCGGAAGCTGCAGAAACGCCGGCGGGCGGCTTTGCAGGAATAGAACGGCGCTTCAAAGAGCAGGTCGCTGCGATGAAACGGGAAACGTCGGCAGTCGGGAAACGCCTTCACTTTGCGTTCGCTTTTCTGGAAGAGGTGTTCCCGGACGGCAACGAAATGCTGATTTTTGTGACGGAGCTGACGGTCAACGATTACAGCGCGCGCTTTATCGGTATGTTTGGGAGCGAGGATTACCGCAGACACAATGAGAAGCTGATGATCTCCGAACGCAGGAACGAATTGCAGGAGGAGATCGCCGCGCTTTCACTGTGATTAATATATGAGGGATTCGGAAGGTTAAAGAGTCAGTATGATACGGGAATGGGAACGGGAAACACAGGCATTTCAATATGAGGAAGCAGACGGACAGATCACACTGCTGCAATGGAAAGGAAGCGCGCCGCAGGTACAGGTGCCGGAACAGATAGAAGGAACGCCGGTCACGGCGGTCGGCAGGAAAGCGTTTCTGAGCGATAAACGCGTTCAGGAAGTGGTTCTGCCGGAGAGCATCAGGGCAGTCGGCGACTGGGCGTTCGCTTATTGCAGCCGCCTTGCGCGCATTGCCCTGCCGCGTCATGCGGTCAGCTTTGGGAAGGGCGCTTTCCTGCAATGTGAGAAGCTGGAGCAGATCACATTAACGCGGCATGGAGAGAATTTTTTCCCGGAAGCGGAAAACGTCTGCATAGGAAGTCTTCTGGCGGCAGCGGTGCATAAGCTGGATGATCCGTATTTGCTGAACACGCGGGAAGCGGGAGAAGAGCATTGGATTCAGAAATGGGACGCGAAACTGCTGCAGGTGATGCAGACGCCTGACCGCGACGGTTATTCAAAGACCATTCTCTGCGGAGAAGAAGACTACGGCAGTATGGAAAACAATCTGGAATATTTTTTGAGCCAGAAGCGCAGAGGCAAGGTCCGCCTTGCGCTGCTGAGACTTTTGCACGATAAAGGACTTCGCCCTGAGATGAGAGAGCTGCTTTCGGAATACTTGGCGGCGCACGGAAAAGGATGCGCGCATGAGGAAACGTGGCGGGTCGTGAAAGAGGAATATGGCATCCGGCGGGAATATTATGATCTGATGCTTGAGACGGGCGCATTGACAGAACAAAACTTTGACGAGGCGCTCTGTGATATGGGAGGAGAGTTAGCGGAAATGAAAGCATATTTACTGAAAAAGAAGGAAGAACGATTCGGAAACGACGGATTTTTCGAATCTCTGACATTATAGGAGAGTATTCGACATAATAGGCTGAAATTTGTGCTTTTTTATGAAAGATGGTACACTGATAAAAAGGAAAGAAAACGGGGAACGGGGGATTGCCTCCGAAATGAAAAAGAAAGGCGGAGTTTTGATATGACATATCAGGAAGCGTATGCAAAACTGGAGGCGTGCGGACAACTGCATGTTCTAAAATATTATGAAGAGCTGACGGACGAGCAGCGCGGGCGGCTGCTTGCACAGGTGGAGGCAGCGGATTTTTCCATCTTGTCTTCCAAAGAAAAGGAAGCCGGAAAAACAGCGCAGCGCGGTAAGATTACGCCGCTTTCCGCAATGGAGCTGGATGAGATCGAGGAAAAGCGCGCTGCATTCGAACAGATCGGGCTGGATGCGATCAAGGCGGGCAGGATAGGAGCCGTTCTGCTTGCCGGCGGGATGGGAACGAGGCTTGGTTCTGACAATCCGAAAGGGATGTATGATATTGGAGAAACCAGACCGGTTTATATTTTTCAGCGTCTGATCGAAAATACGATGGAAATCGTACGAAAGAGCGGCGCATGGATTCCGTTTTTTGTCATGACAAGCGACAAAAACCATGACATAACAGTAGACTTTTTTGAAAAACATGATTATTTCGGATACCGCAGCGACTATATGTTTTTCTTTCAGCAGGATATGGCTCCGGCTTCCGATTATAACGGCAAAGTATACATGGAAGAAAAAGGAAAGATATCGACCTCTCCGAACGGTAACGGCGGCTGGTTTATTTCTATGGAAAAGAGCGGCGTCGCTGATAAGATGCGTGAGCTTGGCGTGGAGTGGCTGAATGTATTTGCCGTTGATAACGTGCTGCAGCGGATCGCCGATCCGTGTTTTGTGGGAGCGGTTATTTCGACTGATAGCGCGGTCGGAGCTAAGGTCGTACGGAAAGCTGCGCCGGATGAAAAGGTAGGCGTTATGTGTCTGGAAGACGGCAGACCTTCGATTGTCGAATATTATGAACTGACAGAGGAATTGATGGAAGCAAAGGATGCCAAAGGCGATCCGGCATATAATTTCGGCGTTATTTTGAACTATCTGTTCCGTGTAAGAGATTTGGAAGCGATCATGAACAATAACCTGCCGCTGCATGTAGTGGAAAAGAAGATTCCGTATCTGGACGAAAACGGGATACGCATCGATCCGCAGGAGCCGAACGGCTATAAGTATGAACAGCTCGTGCTCGATATGATCCATGAGCTTGACAGCTGCCTGCCATATGAGGTCGTCCGTGAGAAGGAATTCGCTCCGATCAAAAATAAGACGGGGATAGATTCCGTTGAGAGCGCGCGCGGGCTGCTGCATAAAAACGGAATTGCGCTGTAAATTATATCGTTAACATTTTGACAGATATGTATAACATTCCCATCTTGCTCTGCCGCCGCGCTTGACGTAAACTAAAGACAAGAAAGAACGGCAGATGTCGTAAAGAAAGGCAACATAAGGGAAACATATTTCCGGAATAGGAGGCATTATGGCAATCTTAGTAACAGGAGGCGCCGGTTATATCGGCAGCCACACGGTAGTAGAATTACAGGAGGCGGGCTACGACGTCGTCGTAGTCGATAATCTGAGCAACTCCAGTGCAAAGTCGCTGCAGCGCGTAGAGAAGATCACAGGAAAACCGGTTACATTTTATCAGACGGATATTCTCGACCGGGAAGGACTCGAAAAGATCTTTGCAAAAGAATCGATCGACTGCTGCATTCATTTCGCAGGACTGAAAGCGGTAGGAGAATCCGTGCAGAAGCCTTGGGAATATTATTACAACAATATTTCCGGTACTCTGATTCTTCTCGATGTTATGAGAAAGCATAATGTGAAAAATATTATTTTCTCTTCTTCAGCGACCGTATATGGCAATCCGGCGTTTATTCCGATCACAGAGGAATGCCCGAAGGGCGAGATCACGAATCCATACGGACAGACGAAGGGAATGCTGGAGCAGATTCTGACAGATATGCAGAAGGCTGATCCTGAGTGGAATGTCATCCTGCTCCGCTATTTTAATCCGATCGGCGCGCATAAGAGCGGAACGATCGGTGAGAATCCGAACGGCATTCCGAACAATCTGATGCCTTATATTACGCAGGTCGCAGTCGGCAAGCTGAAAGAGCTTGGCGTGTTCGGAAACGATTACGACACGCCGGACGGAACGGGCGTAAGAGATTATATCCATGTGGTCGATCTGGCGCGGGGGCATGTCAAGGCGATCGAAAAGATCCGCCAGAATCCGGGCATCGAAGTGTATAATCTCGGTACGGGCACAGGCTACAGCGTGCTTGATATTGTTAAGAATTTTGAAGAGGCGTCCGGCGTTAAGATTCCGTACGTTATCAAACCAAGACGCGCCGGAGATATTGCAACCTGCTATTCCGACGCTTCGAAAGCAAAGCGCGAGCTTGGCTGGGAAGCGCAGTACGGCATCAAAGAGATGTGCGAGGATTCCTGGAGATGGCAGAAAAACAATCCGAACGGATATGATGACTGACCGGCTCCTGATGCGGAAAATATACCAATAGGCAATCTGCGCGGCACTCCGAAACGGAAAACGGCAATAAAAAGCTCTCTGCCAAAACGGCAGGGAGCTTTTTTGCTTTTGTGTATCTGGCAGAAGCGGGGAAAGGGCGCAGGAGCATAAAACGATCCTATCGCTGCATTTCCGCCGTCTCATTATATTTGAGTACCTCTTCGTTGAGGGAAAGCATTCGTTCGTCAAGCTCATAGATAATCTTTGAACATTCGATCAGCTCGTTTTTGATAAATACCGGCGCATTGCCTTCGAATTTATAATTGATCTTATGCTCTAAACTTGCCCAGAAATCCATAGCTACCGTACGAATCTGAATCTCTACCTTAGTATCTGCGCTCCGGTCCGAAAGAAAGATCGGCACGGAAACAATAATGTGATAGCTTCGGTAACCGCTTGGCTTTGGATTCTTGATATAGTCTTTCACGGAAAGTATTTTGATGTCGCTCTGGTTAGAGATCATTTCGGCAATCTGATAGATGTCTGACGTAAAGGAACAGATAATACGGACGCCTGCAATATCGTTGATATAATTCACCATATTTTCAATCGTTGATTCATAACCGTGCCTTTTTAGCTTTTTTACAATGCTTTCGGGAGATTTGAGTCTGGATTTGATATGCTCGATCGGATTATATCTATGTATGTGCTGAAATTCATCGTTGAGTATTTCAAGTCTTGTTTCAATTTCCTTTAATGCTGAGTTATAAATTAAAGTGACTTCCTTCCATGAGTCGATTTCACTGTTTGATGAAGGTCTAAATTCCATTTGCATACCTCGTTCGTTTATGGCAGAATACTATTATTATATGCTGCGCATAAATACCTTATGCCACATTGGCTTTGCTATATTTTCAGTATAACACAAATGGCGGAAAAGTGTGCAGATTTCACAAAATATTTATAAAGAATTTAAGTTTGTTGTGAAAAAAATACAGAGATATGGAGGGTAAGAAATGTTTCGTATGTGGTGTAAAATATGGAAGGATAACCACATGCTTCGCGATACGGTCGTTGAGCGTCCGGAAGAAGATACAAGAACGCATAAGGTGTTTCATGCGTTAGAAGAATGCTGTTACCGCTTTGATCTCGGACAGCCGATCTGGCTTGACGCGGTTGCAGCGGAATTTAAGCGTCATGCAAAGACACGGTTTACAAAAGATTGCTTTGTGGAGCAGATCGATTTTGATTATCTTGAGATACAGATCATTGAAGAAGATTAAAAAAATTGGCTATTTCTTATTGACATTGCATATAATATAACGTATCATTTGAAATAACAACAAGTAGTATTTAAAACTACATGTAAAAATTTTGAATAAGAGGAGGCGTTATGATGCAGATTACAATAAGAGAACCGGGAAGCGCGATCACACATTTTATAGGCATGATGCTGGCGGTATTTGCCTCTGTGCCTTTGCTCATTAAATCAGGGCTGGGGACAGGCGGGGTCTGTTTTGCGGCGATGGGGATTTTTATGCTTAGTATGATTTTACTGTATGGCGCGAGCACGACTTACCATGCAGTCAATGTCTCGGCGAAGGCGCTGAAGATTTTCCGAAAGATCGATCATATGATGATCTTTGTGATGATCGCGGGCTCCTATACACCGGTCTGCCTGATCGTACTCGGCGGCAGAAGCGGTATGCTTTTGCTTGCGCTTGTATGGGGGATCGCCCTGCTCGGCATGGGAATCAATCTTCTTTGGATCAACTGCCCGAAGTGGTTTTCCTCGGCGGTTTATATTGCGCTTGGCTGGGTTTGCGTGCTTGTATTCAGACAGCTCCTTTCGGTGCTTTCGACAGGCGCTTTCCTATGGCTTTTGGCGGGCGGCATTATTTATACGATCGGCGGTATCGTTTATGCGCTGAAGCTTCCGATCTTTAACAGCAGACATGCAAACTTTGGCTCCCATGAAATTTTCCATCTGTTCGTCATGGGCGGAAGCATCTGCCATTTTATCTTTATGTACGGATATGTGGCGTGAGGAAAAGAAATTGCGGTTTTATACGGCGAAAATGACGGCGGGTTCGGAAGAACCCGCTTGTTTTATACCGGAATTGTTAAACCACGCAATAGATTCCGTTTCCTGTTCCGGGGCTTCGGATATCAGTCTTTCTAAGCGTTCCGCTTATCATTAGAGAAAAGCTGACGCAACCGGCGAAGATTCGCCATCCATGGCTCAGCTCCGCCTTTTTCGGACGTCGTGTCCGAAAATTGCTGCATGTTGACGAAACGCTAAGAATGTCTGATATCCTGCGCAGTCACAGGAAACGGAATCTATTGCGTCGTTTAACGGCAGCCGTTTTCAACAAGGGTTTCTGGCACCGAATTTTTCCCTGAAATGAGGAGTGCCCCGACGCTTTGGTAAGCGCCAGGGCTATTATGAAAAAATTTATCTATATGTGTAATGAAGAAATTCTGCATACCTTTGATTTATTTAAAGTATAGCATGAAAATATGAACAAATTATGAACGAAGTGTAACTATATAGTAAAATATTATAAAAAACAAGATTGTGGAAATTATGAAATATACAGAATGCACAAAACAGAAAGGTTGTCAAGACATTGTAAAAATGATAGAATGATTACGGAACTGATCTGCGAAGGCGGATAACAGGCAAAGACAGAACAGGATAAAGGTATGATGTTCGGAGGAAGATGGATGGACAATTTTATGGATAAGCTGGCTCAGCGTTTCAACGCGCAGGAGATGATTAAAGCAAATTCTCAGGCGGAGGCGCAGGAGCTTAATAAAGTGCGGGAACAGATCAGGGCGTATGACGAATGCCTTCAGGAGATGCGCAGAATCAATCTTAAAAATATAGAGGCTGCGGATCAGGTACGTATGCTTGCAGGACAAGTCAACGATCTGGCAAAGCAAGCAATCAATACGATCCAAGAGAGCGATCGAAAAGACGATGAGCAGCTTAGCGCGGCGCTTTCAGAATTAAAGGCGGTAATAACAAAAGCGCAGGAGCAGATGTCGGAAAATGAAAAGCTGCTTCAGAAACAAATGACAGAAAACGGCAGACTGCTTCAGGAGCAGGTCGAGGAAAGCGGCAGGCTGCTTCGGGAACAGACGCAGGAGAGCCGGACAAAGCTGGAGGAACAGACGCAGGAGGAGCAAAAGCTGCTTCAGGAGGCGCGTTCCCAGTTGGAAGAATTTATGCATAAGGAAAGCGTTAAGGTGTACCGCAATGTACAGGCGGTCATGCTGGATGAATTCAAGAATCAGACGGCGGAGCTTTCTAAAAAGATCGAAGAGAGCAGAAAGACAGAAAAAAGCCGTACGGCGCTGCTGATCGTAACGGCGCTTTCCGGAGTAGGAAGCCTCGTGCTTTTGATACTTCAGCTGCTCACACAGCTTGGAATTCTGGCTTTATAAAGGAGAAGGCAATGGAAAGACAGTTGTGGAAGCCCGGCAATATGCTTTATCCGCTGCCGGTCGTGCTCGTCAGCGCAGCGTCTGCGGACGGAAAGGATAATGTTTTTACGGTGGCGTGGACAGGTACGGTCTGTTCCGATCCTCCGATGGTGTCTATTTCAGTCAGACCGCAGCGGTATTCTTATTCGCTGATTTGTGAGAGCGGAGAGTTCGTAATCAATCTGACGACGGAAAAACTGGCGTTTGCTACCGATTACTGCGGCGTCAGGAGCGGCAGGGACGTTGACAAGTGGAAAGAGCTGCGTTTGACAAAAATACAGGGAAGCGTTGTAAAAGCGCCGCTCGTCGGGGAGAGCCCGGTCAATATCGAGTGCCGTGTGAAGAAAATAATAGAGCTTGGAAGCCATCATATGTTTGTAGCGGATGTTGTTGCCGTTCATGCGCAGGAGCGGTATATGGATAAAAAAGGGAAGTTCGATCTGGCAAAGGCTGATCCGATCGTTTATTCCCATGGAACTTATTACACGATCGGCAAGCCGCTCGGCACATTCGGATACAGCGTTAAGAAAAAATAAGGGGCACCCTCTTGACGGAATCCGCAAAAAAAAGTATCATAAAGAAAATTAAAAAAAACGGCTACAAAAGAGCAGCGTCAGATTTATCTGAGGGCTGCTTTTTTTGTTTCACTAGGAAATTACTCAATTCATGAAATTTGGTTGTCAAAAAGCGTCCTTTGACGCTTCATTCGTTTAGAAACGGAGGTATTAATTTGAACAGGCTGGAAGAGAACATTGCTTTAAACCTAAAGAGAATACGGAAATCCCGCAATATGAGTCTTGACATGATGGCGGAAAAAACGGGCGTCAGCAAGAGCATGCTTGGACAGATCGAACGGGGAGAATCCAATCCGACCGTTTCAACGATCGGCAAAATCGTTGAAGGAATCCGTGTGCCGTTTGAAGAACTGCTCTATCAGAAGGAGGATGCAGTGTCTGTTGTGCAATATGACGATCTGCCGACGTATCGGGAACAAAAACAGGAATATGAATTCAAGACGATATTTCCTTATGATAAAATACGGAAGTTTGAAGTGTTTTCCGGCAGGATCGAAGCAGGAGCGAGGTGCTGCAGCAATCCGCACGGGGAAGGCGCGGTAGAATATGTGACGGTAACAAAGGGGCGGATGATCCTGACGGTCGGTCAGAAAACGTATGAGATCAGAGAACGTCAGGCGGTCAGATTCTGCGCCAATGAACCGCACTGCTATCAGAATCCGGAAAAGGAAACGCTTCAGTTTCAGGTGCTGATGTCATATGAAGCGGTCAATGCTTTTTAAATTCATTTTCTTTGCCGAGCAGGCTGCCGCGGACGACGGCGCTTTCACCGAATTTCTGACGGATCGTATCGATCGCTTCGTCAAGGCGGCGTTGTTTTTCGGCGGCTTCGGGCTGCTGCAGGTCGAAAAGTGACAACTGTGTCGGTTCTGAGACGGGAGCGAGCTTGGAAGTGCGGATACCGAGCAGGCGTACCGGGGCGCGGTTCCATACTTCATCAAAGAGAGCGCATGCCGTCTCATAGATGATCTTATCGGAGTCGACAGGCGCGGAAAATGTCGTCTGGTGCGAAACGGTCCGAAAATCGGCATATTTGATTTCGATTCCTTCCATCAGCGCACGCTGCCTGTCGGCGCGCAGCCGGGAAGCGACGGATTCGGCAAGGGAGAGCAGAGCGGTGTGCGCAGCCTGAGCCGTGACGGCGTCCTGCGGAAGCGTGATGGAGTTTCCGATTCCTTTTGCTTTTGACGGTTCGGAAAGTACTGTCGAAGGATCGACGCCGTTTGCATATTCCCAGAGAAGCCTGCCGTGGCTTTTCAGATGCGCTTCTAAAATATCGGGGTCGGCGCAGGCGAGGTCGCCGATCGTAAGAATTTCGAGCTTGCGCAGCGTCATGACGCTTGACTTACCGCACATATATAAGGAAGAAACGGGAAGCGGCCACATCTTTTCTTTGATCTCGCTGACAAACAGAGTGTGCGTCAAATTAGGCTTTTTGAAATCCGAAGCCATTTTTGCCAGCACCTTTCGGTCAGAAATCCCTATATTGACTGTAAAACCAAATGTTTTCAGAATCCCTTCGCGCAGCATGTCGGCGCAGGCGCGCGGGGATGGGTAATGCTCCGCGATCGGAGAAAAATCCATATAGCATTCGTCGACGCTTACCTGTTCGATGTCCGGGCAGACGTCTGCGAGGTATGACATAAGCTCGGCGGAGCGTCGGGCATAGAGCTTGTGGTCGGGCGGCGCCATGACGAGGGAGGGGCATTTGCGCATTGCCGAGACGACGGGCTCTCCGGTGCGGATGCCGTATTTTTTTGCCGGCATCGATTTCGCGAGGACAACGCCGTGGCGTTTTTCCATATCGCCGCCGATGATTGCGGGAATACTGCGCAGATCGATAAGGTCGCCGTCTGATAAACGTTCGAGCGCAGTCCAACTGAGATATGCGGAATTGACGTCAATATGAAAAATCACCGGACTCATAGCTTTCGGCGCCTCCTGTTTTCTATTTTATTTCCTACGCATCTATTTTACAAATCTGGAAATTCCTTTACAAGTAAAATATTAACTGCTAAAATCAAATTATGCGAAAATCACGAAAATTAAATTGGGCATTGATACGGGGCATGTTATTGGGAATTATTGTCTGCGCCTTTTTTTTGCCCTGCTATACAAAACCCGTGAGTACGGGGAATAATATATTTTACATTTCTTTAAACGGCGTACCGGTCGGCAGCAGCGCAGAGGAAGATACGGAGGAATATGTGCGCAAGGCGCGTCTGCAGATCGCAGAACAGAGTGAAGACTTGGTTATGCTGGAAGCGGAAGTGTCTGTTGTGGGAGACGAGGTCTATTTTGGCGCGGTCGATTCGGAAAAGACGATCATTGACAATATGGTCACAGTCATGAAGGACAGCGAGAAGGAGACGCTGCATCGTTCCTATACGGTTAAGATCAATGATTTTACGGTCAATCTGGCTGGTTCGGAGGATGTACTCTCGCTTCTTGACGAGGTGCTGAACCGGTACGACGAAGAAAACCGGTACAGCGCGCATCTCATCATGGATCCGTCGCGGGAACTGAACGTGCTGACGACGCAGATTGTGAATCGCGACGAGGAAAGGCAGCAGCAGCGCGAGGACGAGGACTTTCGCAGAGAGATCGGCGTTGACGCCTATATCAGCGAAGCGCTTGTCGGAATCGAGCCTGCGCGGGAAAAGGAATTCTCGGAATATGAGCTTGGACTTGTTTCGCTTGCTTACGGCGATCTCGTAGAGGTCGTGGAAGCATATCTTCCGGCAGAAGAACTGACGCCGCTGTCAGAAGCGGTCACGCAGGTGACAAAGGAAGAGGAAAAGAATAAGATCTACGAGGTGACTGCGGGAGATACGCTTTCCCAGATCGCAGAGGACAATGGGTTGTCTTTGGACAAACTGGTTGAAATCAACCCCTCGATTGACAATGCAAACGCAACGATCCGCATCGGCGATGAGATCATTGTGACGTCGCCGGAGCCGGAGCTGTCTGTTGTCCGGCAGGAGCAGCAGTATTATGAAGAGGATTATGACGCAGATGTCATTTATATTGATAACGACGACTGGTATACGACCGATCAGGTAACGCGGCAGGAGCCTTCCGCCGGGCACAGAAAGGTTGTTTCGATCATTTCTTACCGGAACAACACGGAGACGGGACGGGAGATTCAGAAGGAAGAGGTAACGATGGAAGCCGTTCCGAAGATCGTGGAGCGGGGAACGAAGATTCCGCCGACTTATGTCAAACCGATTTCCGGCGGGCGGCTTTCGTCCGGATTCGGCAGACGAAGCGCGCCGACGAAGGGGGCTTCCACTTATCACAAAGGAATCGACTGGGCGACGCCGGTCGGCACCGCGGTCATGGCGTCATGCAGCGGCACGGTAACCAAAGCGGGCTGGGGAAGCGGCTACGGTTATGTCGTGTATATCGATCATGGAGACGGCAGGCAGACGCGCTACGGTCATCTGAGCAAGGTGCTTGTCAAGGCGGGACAGAAGGTGTCTCAGGGACAGAAGATCGCGCTCAGCGGCAACACGGGACGGAGTACGGGACCGCATGTTCATTTTGAAATACTGATCGGCGGCACACAGGTAAATCCGCTGAATTATTTGAGCTGATCGGCGTTCCGATCTGGTAAATGTTCCGGCTTTACAAACAAAAGAAATATGTTATACTACTTAATAGTTTCGAAATTTCAGAGACTGAAGGCTTTTGATTCTTCAGAATAGAGGTAATATGGAACAGTATGCAATTAAAGGTGGAAATCCGCTTGTCGGCGAGGTAGAGATCGGCGGCGCAAAAAATGCGGCGTTGGCGATTCTGGCGGCTTCGGTCATGACGGATGAAACAGTAGTGATAGAAAACATGCCCGACGTAAGGGACACGAATGTGCTCCTGCAGGCGATCGAGAGCATCGGCGGTATCGTTGAGAGGATCGATAGACATACGGTCAGGATCAACGGCTCTCAGATTCATAATCTTGTGATTGACGGCGATTATATCAAAAAGATACGCGCGTCTTATTATCTGCTTGGCGCGCTTCTCGGTAAATATAAAAAGGCGGAAGTAGCGCTTCCGGGCGGCTGCAATATCGGCAGCAGACCGATCGACCAGCATATTAAAGGCTTCCGCGCGCTTGGCGCGAACGTTAACATTGCGCATGGCTTGATTCATGCGGAAGCGGAGCGTCTTTTAGGCAGCCATATTTATATGGACGTCGTGACGGTAGGCGCGACGATCAATGTCATGATGGCGGCCGTTATGGCGGAGGGACAGACGATTATCGAAAATGCGGCAAAAGAACCGCATGTCGTAGATCTTGCGAACTTTCTCAACAGCATGGGAGCCAATATTAAGGGCGCAGGAACGGATGTGATCCGTATCCGCGGCGTTGCCAGACTGCATAAGACAGAGTATACGATCATTCCGGATCAGATCGAGGCGGGCACGTTTATGTTTGCGGCAGCGGTGACGAAAGGCGATATTACAGTAAAAAATGTGATTCCGAAGCATCTGGAGTCGATCAGCGCAAAGCTGCTTGAGATCGGCTGCGAGGTAGAGGAATCAGACGACGCGGTGCGCGTCGTCGCTTCCAAAAGATTGTCGCATACGCATGTTAAGACGCTGCCTTATCCGGGCTTTCCAACGGATATGCAGCCGCAGATCGCGGTTGCGCTCGGACTCTCGAACGGTACGAGTATCGTAACGGAGAGCATTTTTGAAAACCGCTTTAAATATGTCGACGAGCTGACCCGCATGGGCGCGAGCATTAAGGTAGAGAGCAACACGGCGATTATCGACGGCGTGGACAGATACACGGGCGCGAGCATTACGGCTCCCGATCTGCGCGCAGGCGCGGCGCTTGTGCTTGCCGGACTGGCTGCGGAAGGCTTTACGACGATCGACGAGATCCGCTACATCGAACGCGGCTATGAGGATTTCCCTCAGAAGCTGCAAAGCCTCGGCGCACAGATCGAGCTTGTGGATACCGACAAGGAGCTGCAGAAATTCAAACTGCGCGTCGGCTGAGCAGGAAACAAACGCGCCGGATCAGAAAACGGTTGACAACCTCTCTATATAGGTGTAATCTATCCATGATATGAAAATTCAATATTGAGCTATTTCTCTTATTCAGAGTGGTGGAGGTACATAGGACCTGTGAAGCCACGGCAACCCCGTAAGGAAGGTGCCAACCTGAGCGAGTGATCGAACAATAAGAGGATTTGAGTATCAGAAACGTTCAAGTCCGCTTACCAAGCGGACTTTTTTAGTTCTTGGACTTCCGCTTCAGGAAGTTCTGGTTTCAGCTTAACAGGAGGGAAAGAAATGGAAAAAAGATTATTTACTTCAGAGTCCGTAACAGAAGGACATCCTGACAAAATGTGCGATGCGATTTCCGACGCGATCCTTGACGCGCTGATGGAAAAAGACCCGATGAGCCGCGTTGCCTGCGAGACGGCGACGTGCACGGGCTTTGTGCTTGTAACGGGCGAGATCACGACAAACGCTTATGTCGACATCCAAAAGATCGTGCGCGATACTGTTAAGGAGATCGGCTATGACAAGTCCGAATACGGCTTTGACGGCAACACATGCGCCGTTATGACCGCGATCGACGAGCAGTCGTCCGATATTGCGATGGGCGTTGATAAGGCGCTGGAAGCGAAGAGAGCGGAAGCAGCGGAGAACAAAATGTCCGACGAAGAGATCGAAGCGATCGGCGCAGGCGATCAGGGCATGATGTTCGGTTATGCGACAAACGAGACGCCGGAATATATGCCGTATCCGATTTCTCTTGCGCATAAGCTGGCGCAGCAGCTTACCAAGGTAAGAAAAGACGGCACGCTGAAATATCTGCGTCCCGACGGCAAGAGTCAGGTTTCCGTAGAATACGATGAGAACGGAAAGCCAAAGCGTCTGGAAGCCGTCGTACTTTCTACGCAGCACGATCCTGACGTAACGCAGGAACAGATTCACGAAGACATTAAAAAATATGTGTTCGACGCTGTTCTGCCGAAGGAGCTTGTGGACGGCGAGACAAAATTCTTTATCAATCCGACGGGACGTTTTGTCATCGGCGGACCGCACGGGGACGCAGGACTGACAGGACGCAAGATCATTGTCGATACTTACGGCGGATATGCCCGTCACGGCGGCGGCGCGTTTTCCGGTAAGGATTGCACGAAGGTAGACCGCAGCGCCGCATATGCCGCGCGTTATGTTGCGAAGAATATTGTGGCGGCGGGGCTTGCGGAAAAATGTGAGATTCAGCTTTCCTATGCAATCGGCGTTGCACAGCCGACCTCGGTCATGGCAGATACGTTCGGAACGGGCAAAGTATCCGACGAGAAGCTCGTAGAAATCATCCGTGAGAACTTTGACCTGCGCCCGGCGGGCATTATTAAGATGCTCGATCTGCGCCGTCCGATCTATAAGCAGACAGCCGCTTACGGACATTTCGGACGAAACGATCTGGATCTTCCGTGGGAGAAGACCGACAAGGCGGAAGAATTGAAAAAATATTTGTAAAAACGATTGTGAAATATGCATAAATATGAAAAAGAACCGGCGGACAGACTGGTTCTTTTTTCTTATTTTATTAGGAAATTACTCCATTTTGTTTTGTATGAAAGTTGCGTTCCTATGAAATAAAAAAAGCCCTCCGGGCAGGATTCTTTTTCATGTTTTGTTGTCAGGAAAAGTGGGGAGTGATATAATATAAACATACTTTGGCTTTTTAGACGGTTAGGTACTGAAAAGCATAAAAATCATGATTTATATGGATGCGGCGTATGACATTTTATAAAAGAATCTGGAAGTTTATTATAAAAGATGTTAAAAATGACAATGAGACGAAACGGGCGTCTGTTATTATGCGCCTGTTCTCTTTGATTATATGCGTATATTTTGCGCTGCAGATCGTTATGATGGGGATCGGCAGAGAATGGGAAGGCGTAATTGCCGGCGCGGTCTGCTTTGCAGGATATATGGTGGCATTTTATCTTACCTATCAAAACCGTACGAGAGCGGCGATTATGTATACGATGCTTTCGACGCTTGCGTGGGTCGTTCTTTTCATTTTTCTGTTTGGATGGGACTGCGGGGCGCAGCACTTTTTATTTGTACTGCTTATCTTTTTCTTTGTCGTCAGCCATGCGTCTACGAAGCGTAAATTATGTATGGTGTCTATACTGCTTATGCTGAGGCTTATCCTATTCGGTTATACGAGGGAGAACGCCCCGATCATTAAGCTGAGCGAGACGACGACCTTTTTCATGCAGATCATCAATACGGTTACGATCTTTGCGCTGATGACGGCGATTATCATGCTGTTCTGTCAGGAATCGCTTGAGATGGAGTGGAAGCTCGTTGTTTACAATGCAAAGCTGCGGGAGGCTTCCCGGCGCGATCCGCTGACAAAGCTGTTTAACAGGCGCGCTATGGTGGAATATATGGAAGAGCAGGTAGATAAGCTGAACCGCTACGGCAACTGGTTTAATGTAGCGATCGGCGACATTGATTTTTTCAAGAAAGTGAACGATACATACGGACATGAGGCGGGAGACGCCGTGCTGATCCATGTGGCCGACCTTTTGTCTGAATATATGAAGAACAAAGGATGCGTCGGCAGATGGGGCGGCGAGGAATTTTTACTTGTATTCAAGGACATTAACGGCGAAGAGGCGTTTATCGAATTGGAAAAGATCCGTTCTATGGTGGAGCGGATGAAAGTTCCTTACAAAGATGAGGAGATTTCCGTAACGATGACCTTTGGGCTGGACGAATATAATAACAATAAACCGATCGACGATACGATTAACAGCGCCGATCAGAAGCTTTATATCGGAAAAAATACAGGACGCAACAAAGTTATTTTTTAATATGGCGTATGTGTTTGGCAGAATTGCAGGAGGCGCGGCGCCCGGCAGGCAGTTAGGAGAGGCGGATTATGGCATTTGCGCATTTGCATGTCCATACGGAATATTCTCTGTTGGACGGCTCGAATAAGATCAAAGAATATGTAAAACGGGTAAAGGAGCTTGGGATGGACAGCGCCGCCATTACCGACCACGGCGTTATGTACGGCGTTATTGATTTTTACAAGGCGGCGAAGGAGGCGGGCGTCAATCCGATCCTCGGCTGTGAAGTATATGTGGCGCCGAATTCCCGTTTTGACAAGGAGTTGACCGGCGGGGAAGATAGGTATTATCATCTTGTTCTGCTGGCGGAAAATAATACGGGTTATGCAAATCTGATCAAGATCGTCAGCCGGGGCTTTACGGAAGGCTATTATTATAAGCCGCGTGTCGATATGGAGGTGCTGCGGCAGTATCATGAGGGCGTGATCGCCCTCTCCGCATGTCTGGCGGGAGAGGTGCAGCGTTATATCGTAAAGGGACTTATTCATGAAGCGAAACAAGCGGCGAAGAAGTACGAGGCGTGCTTCGGCAAGGGCAATTTTTTCTTAGAGCTTCAGGATCATGGCATTCCACAGCAGAAGACGGTCAATACCGCGCTCCTTCAGATGAGCAGGGAGCTTGACATTCCGCTTGTGGCGACGAACGACGTGCATTATACGTATGCGGAGGACGAAAAGCCGCACGATATCCTGCTCTGCCTGCAGACGGGGAAGAAGCTTGCCGACGAGGACAGGATGCGTTACGAGGGCGGGCAGTATTACTTAAAGAGCGAAGAAGAAATGAAAGGGCTGTTTCCTTACGCATGGGAAGCGGTAGAAAATACGCAGCGGATCGCCGACAGATGCCATGTGGAGATCGAATTCGGCGTGACAAAGCTGCCGAAATATGAAGTTCCGGAAGGTTATGATTCGTGGAGTTATTTAAACGCGCTCTGCTACGAAGGGCTTGCGCAGCGCTACGAGGGAGCGGACGAGGAAGAGATCAGGGCAAAGACGGGCATGACGCTGAAGGAGCGCCTTGACTATGAGCTGAATGTCATCAAAACGATGGGATATGTCGATTATTTCCTGATCGTATGGGATTTTATCAATTATGCGAAAAAGAACGGGATCGCGGTAGGTCCCGGAAGAGGAAGCGCGGCGGGCAGCATCGTTTCCTATTGTCTGCGCATTACGGACATCGATCCGATCCGTTACAACCTTCTGTTCGAGCGTTTTTTAAATCCCGAACGCGTGTCGATGCCGGATATCGATATTGATTTCTGCTTTGAGAGACGGCAGGAAGTGATCGATTACGTTGGTGAAAAATACGGTAAGGATAAGGTCGTCCAGATCGTTACGTTTGGTACGCTGGCGGCGAAGGGCGTAATCCGCGACGTCGGGCGCGTGATGGACCTGCCGTACAGCTACGTGGACTCGATCGCGAAAATGGTGCCGAATGAACTGAATATTACGCTTGACCGCGCGTTGGAGATCAACCCTGAATTCCGCAGCCTGTATGAAAACGACGAGCAGGTGCATGAGCTGATCACGATGTGCAAACGGCTGGAAGGTCTGCCGCGGCATACGTCGATGCACGCCGCGGGCGTTGTGATCTGTCAAAAGAGCGCGGATGAATTCGTGCCGCTTTCGCGGGGCTCCGACGGCTCGATCACGACGCAGTTCACGATGACGACGCTGGAAGAACTCGGACTTCTGAAAATGGATTTTCTCGGACTGCGCACGCTGACGGTTATCCAGAGCGCGGTCGATACGATCCGCAGAAATACCGGAAGGGCGATCGATATGCAGAAGATCGATTACAATGATAAAGAGGTGCTGGAAGCGATCGGAAGCGGAAAAAACGAGGGCGTATTCCAGTTGGAAAGCGGCGGCATGAAAAGCTTCATGAAGGAGCTAAAGCCGCAGAATCTCGAAGATATTATCGCCGGAATTTCCCTGTACCGTCCGGGACCGATGGATTTTATCCCGAAATATATCAAAGGAAAAAACAGTCAGGAAGCGATTACGTATGCCTGTCCGCAGCTTGAGCCGATTCTTGCGCCGACATACGGCTGCATCGTGTATCAGGAGCAGGTTATGCAGATCGTACGCGATCTCGGCGGCTACACGCTTGGACGAAGCGATCTTGTGCGCCGCGCCATGAGCAAGAAAAAGCAGTCGGTTATGGAAAAGGAGCGCGCCAACTTTATTTTCGGAAACGAAGAAGAGGGCGTGCCCGGCTGTATTGCAAAGGGGATTCCCGAAAAGGTTGCGAGCCAGATTTATGACGATATGATGGACTTTGCGAAATATGCGTTCAATAAGTCTCACGCGGCATGCTATGCCGTCGTTTCGTATCAGACCGCATGGCTGAAACACTATTATCCGTTGGAATTCATGGCGGCGCTGCTGACGTCCGTGATTGATAATCCGAAAAAGGTGTCCGAATACATCCTTACGTGCCGCAGTATGGGAATCAGCATTCTGCCGCCCGACATCAATGCGGGCGAAGCCGGATTTTCGGTTTCGGACGGGGCGATCCGTTATGCGCTGACGGCGATCAAAAGCATCGGGCGGGGCGTGATCGAGAGCATTGTATCGGAGCGGGAAGCGAGAGGACCTTATACCAATCTGAAGGATTTTGTGACACGAGTGTCAGATACGGACCTGAATAAACGCGGCGTGGAAAATTTGATTAAGGCGGGCGCATTCGACGGCATGGGCGGGACGAGAAAGCAGCTCATGAGCGTTTATGTGCAAGTCATGGACAGTATTCAGCAGGATAAAAAGAATAATATGGCGGGGCAGATATCGCTGTTTGATCTGGCGGGCGAGGAAGAAAAGGAAAACTATGACATCAGGCTGCCGGAAGTCGGGGAATATTCAAAAGAAATGCTGCTTGCATTCGAAAAAGAGGTGCTCGGCATTTATGTCAGCGGGCACCCGCTGGAAGAATACGAAGGAATCTGGAAAAAGCATATTACGGCGATGACGTCGTCGTTTCTGATCGACGAGGAAACCGGAGCCGTCGCGCTCCGGGACGGCTCCAGCGCGACGATCGGCGGCATGATCGCGGATAAAAAGATCAAATATACGAAAAATGATAAGGTCATGGCGTTTCTGCAGCTCGAAGATCTCGCGGGCAGCGTTGAAGTGATTGTTTTTCCGCGCGATTACGAAAAAAATGCCGAAAAGCTCGTTGTCGATAATAAGGTATTTATTAAGGGAAGGGTTTCCGTTGACGACGAAAAGGACGGGAAGCTGATCTGCGAGCAGATTACCGCGTTCGACGAGCTGCCGAGGACATTGTGGATCCGCTTCGCGCGGGTGGCGGATTACGAGGCGGGAGAGAAAAAACTTTTTTCCATGCTGAGAGACGCGGACGGCAAGGACCGGGTGACGATCTATATCGAGTCGCCGAAATCGATGAAAAAGCTTCCCGCGAATATGAGCGTCCGTGCGGACGGCGCTCTGATCGGCGCACTTTCGGCAGCCTTTGGGGAAGGAAATGTAAAAGTCGTATAAAGCGACGCAAATGTGATTGAAATTGCCGCTAAAAAAGTTTAGAATGTAAGAAACTACAAGGAGGGATCGGCATGGCAAAAGAGATCAAGACAATCGGTGTGCTGACGAGCGGCGGAGACGCGCCGGGGATGAACGCTGCGATCCGCGCAGTCGTCCGTAAGGCGATCAGCAACGGCGTAAAGGTAAAAGGTATTAAAAAAGGCTATCAGGGACTTTTGAACGAAGAGATCATAGATATGGAAGCAAGGAGCGTGTCCGATACGATTCAAAGAGGCGGCACGATTCTCGGTACGGCAAGATGCCATGAGTTCCGCTACGAAGAGGGACAGATCAAGGGTGCGGAAATCTGCCGGAAGCATGGGATCGACGGTCTTGTCGTCATCGGCGGAGACGGTTCCTACCGCGGCGCGCAGGCGCTTTCCCGCCAGGGCATCAATACGATCGGCCTGCCGGGCACGATCGATCTGGATATCGCCTGCACGGAATATACGATCGGTTTCGATACGGCCGTCAATACGGCGATGCAGGCGATCGATAAAGTAAGAGATACCTCGTCTTCCCACGAGAGATGCAGTATCATCGAGGTTATGGGAAGAAACGCGGGCTATATCGCGCTCTGGTGCGGCGTCGCGAACGGCGCGGAGGACATTCTTCTTCCCGAGAAATACGATTACGACGAGCAGGGGATCATCAACAACATTATCCGCAACCGTAAGAAAGGCAAGCGGCATCATATTATCATCAATGCGGAAGGAATCGGGCATTCGACTTCTATGGCTCGCCGGATCGAGGCGGCTACCGGAATCGAGACGCGCGCGACGATCCTCGGCTACATGCAAAGGGGCGGCAGCCCGACGTGTAAGGATCGTTTTTATGCGTCGATCATGGGCGCATACGCGGCGGATATTTTGTGCGCGGGCAAGACGAACCGTGTCGTCGGATACCAGCACGGCGAGTTCGTTGATTTCGATATCGAGGAAGCGCTCGCAATGCAGAAGGGAATCAACGATTACCAGTACGAGGTGAGCCGCGTATTGTCGGTATAAAGACAGAAAAAAAGAAACGTGCGCAGAAAAGAGGAATCATATGATTATAAGTCCGGGAAATGCAAGGATTAAATCAGTGGTACGTATGCGGCAGAAAGCAAAGGCGCGGAAAGAGGCGGACGCCTTCCTTGTGGAAGGCGTCAAGATGTTTCTCGAAGCGCCGCTTTCGCGTATTTTGGAGGTTTATGTTTCCGAATCGTTTTCCTGCCCTGACGCCGCGCAGAATCAGGCGGTGATAGAAAAATTAAAGACAGCGCCTGCGGAATATGTGTCCGAGGAAGTGTTTGCCAAGATTTCAGACACCTGTTCCCCTCAGGGAATTCTCTGCGTTATGCGGGCGTATCATTATGAACTGGAAGATATGCTGCGCGGTGAAAATCCGCTGCTTCTTTTGGCGGAGGATATACAGGACCCGGGAAATCTCGGGACGATGCTGCGAACCGGAGAAGGAGCGGGCATAGACGGCGTGATCTGTTCGCGCGATACGGTCGATCTTTATAATCCGAAAACGATACGGGCAACAATGGGCTCCATTTACAGGGTTCCATTTCTGTATGCGGACGACCTGCATGCGGTAATGAAGGAGCTGCAGGCGCGCGGCATTACGATCTTTGCGGCTCATCTGCGCGGCGAGACGCCGTATGACGCCTGCGATTATACGCGCGGCGCGGCGTTTCTGATCGGCAACGAGGGAAACGGGCTGAAACAGAAGACAGCGGACCTTGCCGACCGCTATATGAAAATTCCGATGGCGGGCGAGGTGGAATCGCTGAACGCAGGGATAGCGGCGGCAATTTTGACGTATGAGGCGGCGCGGCAGAGACGGGCGAAAATGCCGTGAGAGCTTTGAAGTGAGGAAACTATAAGGGTTCGGGTGTCAAAAGGTTTTATTGAAAACTAGTATTGTCAAATTGCACAATATATTTTATTGACTGTGCCTGCGCAGGATATTAGACTTTCTTAGTGTTCCGCTCACATGCAGCAATTTTCGGACACGATGTCCGAAAAAGGCGAAGCTGAGCCATGGACGGCGAATCTTCGCCGCTTGCGTCAGACTGTTTCAGACCATTGCCGGAACGCTTAGAAAGTCTTATATCCGCAGCCCGGAACAGGAAATAAAATTTTTGTACAATTTGATCAGGCATCGTAAAAATAAAACCTTTTGACACCCGAATCCTATAAGAAAAAACAGATATGAGCGCAGGGCGCCGGAGAGGATGGAGAAAAGTATGAAAATCGGAATCATTGGGCTTGGAAATATGGCAGGCGCGATCATAGGCGGGATGCTGAAAGAAGGAATCGCCCGCAGTGAGGACATCATCGGTTCCGCTGCGACGCAGGCGACGCTTGACCGTGTCCGCAGTCAGTACGACATTCAGACGACGCTTCATAATGCGGAAGTAGCGGAGGCGGCAGAGATATTGATTTTGGCGGTGAAGCCGCAGTTTCTGTCTGATGTGATCGGAGAGATCAGGGATATTGTAAGAGAAGAAACGCTTGTCGTAACGATCGCCGCAGGCAAGACGATCGGGTGGTATGAGGAAGCGTTCGAAAGAAAGCTCAGGCTTGTGCGCTGTATGCCGAATACGCCTGCAATGGTCGGAGCGGGTTTTACGGCGGTATGCCCGTCTGAAAACGTAACGAGTGAGGAAACGGACCGTGTGCTGCGCCTGATGGGAAGCTTCGGCAGGACAAGCGTGATACGTGAAACGCTGATGGACGCGTTTTCCGCGGTGGCGGGCTGTTCTCCGGCGTTCGTATTTCTGTTTATCGAGGCAATGGCGGACGCGGGCGTGGCGGCGGGCATCCCGAGGGCGCAGGCTTATGAGGCCGCGGCGCAGGCAGTGATGGGAAGCGCGGCGCTGATGCTGGAAACCGGAAAACATCCCGGAGAATTAAAGGATATGGTATGTTCGCCGGGAGGAACGACGATTCAAGGCGTGAAGACTTTGGAGGAACGCGGTATGCGCGGGGCGGTCATGGACGCCGTCGAGGCATGCGTGGATAAGGCGAAAAAATTATAAAAATCCGGCATAAAGACCTTCAAAAATGTTCAAACTTGACAAAAAGGTACTTATTTGCTATGCTGTAGCAAACAATTAACAAATTTGTAATATAATGAAATAGTTGCGAAATAAAATAATGCAGTTATTACAAAATTGTTGAATTCATTTTTGGAGGAAATTATGAAGACAAAAGGCAGAAGGCTGCTGCACCGTCTTTCCGGCATTCTGATGGGAGTTGCCGCGATCGGAGCTTTGCAGCTCACCTCTGCGGCCGCGAATACGGAAAGCCTGCAGGAAGTCAACGCAGGCGCGGCTGCGATTCTGGATGCCGATCTGACCGACGGGGATACAGAAGTCGCTTCGGCGGCGTCCGCTTCACACGATACGGAAAAAAATGAAGAAAAGGACGAGGGAGCGTCGGACGACGACTCGGAGAAGTCCAGCCTTGTTATGGCAAATGTCCACAACACAGTTAACGTAAGAAAGCAGGCAAACGAAGACTCGGATAAAGTCGGCGTGCTTTACAGCGACTGCGGCGGCGAGATATTGGAGCGGCGTAACGGTTGGACGAAGTTAAAATCAGGAAACGTAACGGGATGGACAAAAGATGAATTTCTCCTGTTTGGAGAGGAAGCGGAAGAATTGGCGCAGGACGTCGGGAACCTGATCGCGACGGTAGAAGCCGATGCGCTGCGTGTCAGAAAGCAGCCGGAAGACGAAGCCGGCGTATACGGTCTTGTCGGGAAAAAAGAAGAGCTGGAAGCAGTAGAGGTGATTGACGACGACTGGGTCAGCGTAGACTATGAAGGCGATATCGGTTATGTTTCCGCAGAATATGTGTCGGTTGAATTTGTCATCGATTCCGGCGAGACAATAGAAGAGATCAAAAAACGGGAAGCAAAGGAACTGGAAGAAAAACGGAAAGCGGACGAGGCAAAAGCAAAGCTGAAGGAAGATCGGGGCGCGGTCGCCGTAGAAGCGTCGGACGACGTTCTGCTGGCAGCTCTGATTCAGTGTGAAGCCGGCGGACAGCCTTACGAGGGACAGCTTGCCGTCGGCGCTGTCGTGATGAACCGTGTCCGCAGCGGCGGTTATCCGAATACAGTATCGAGCGTTATTTATGCGTCTGGGCAGTTCCCGCCGGCAACAAACGGTACGGTGGCAAAGAAGATCGCAGCAGGCGTGAAGCCAAGCTGCCTTCAGGCGGCGCAGGAAGCGATCGCAGGCGCGTCCAACGTAGGAGGCGCGACACATTTCCGAAGAGCCGGAAACCACGACGGAATTGTGATCGGCAATCACGTATTCTGGTAAGATATAAAAAGCGCGTGAATATTATAAAGTACAAAGAGAAGGGAAAGCCGGATGCGGCTTTCCTTTTTGATTTCATAGGAAATTATTCCATTTTGTTTTGAATGAAAGTGGTGTTCCTATGAAATAAAAAAGCGCTCCGGGCAGGATCGCACTGCGGCGGAGAAGAA
>JAGARW010000194.1 GCA_017621975.1 Lachnospiraceae bacterium
ATGACGAGGATGACGACGAAGAAGATACAAGATATTTAAAGATAGAAGAAGTTTATGTGAAGCAGGGGCAGCGTATCTGTGAGGGAGATCCGGTCATGAAGGTGACGGAAAGGACGATCCGCGCCGTACGACGTTATCTGGAAGCGGAATATGCGGATGCCCAGATCGCGTTGGAAGAGCTGCAGAACGAATATGAGATCGAGCAGGTGGAAGCCGGCAATACTTATCAGAAGAGCATCACGGACGCGGCATGGTCCGATGCGCAGTACGCGATCGATCAGGCCGAAATTACATTGGAAATTGCGGAATTGACAGATTCGATCGCGGTACTGGAGCAGGAGATCGAACAGATCGAGGCCGATCTGGAGGATAGCTGGGACGATTACGCCGATCTGAAAGAGGAATATGAAAAATACGAGCGCCGTTACAATGAATGGGATAAAGACAATCTTTATACTTATATTCCCCTGCGTACCGATTATCTGAATGCAAAGGAAAAATATGAGACCGAGACGGAAAACCGTCTGGACAAACGGGAGGAAATGGCGGATAAGCAGGAAGAAGTACTGGAAAAACAGGAAGAGCTTGAGCGGCTTTCGGGACAGACAGAGCGGAAGGAACTGGAAGCGCGTCAGACTTATGAAACGGCCGCGCTCGGCGGCAGCATGGCGCAGGATGTCTATACCTATTCTCTTTCCACACTGGAGCAGAATATAGACACGGCGCAGAATGAGCTGGACGATATCAGCGAACGGCTTTCCGATTTTGACTCGTTTGTCGGAGAAGACGGCACCGTTTATGCGGAAGGCGACGGACTTATCACGCAGGTTTATTATGAAGCGGGAGATATCCTTGAGGAGGAAAGCTCGCTGCTGACTTACGTTATGGAAGATTCCTATGTCCTTTCGGTTGATATTTCCGAAGAAGATATTCCGTACGTTGAGGTCGGCGATACGGTGACGATCGTATTTACCGCTTATCCCGACGAAACCTATTCGGGCGTTGTCGAGGAGATCGTCACAACGGAAGTTTCGGCAAACACCGCGACGGTCAGCTATCCGGTCACGGTTAAAGTAGAAGGCGATACGACGAAGCTGTACGGCGGTATGACGGGCGACGTTACGTTTATAACGGACGAAGTATCGCAGGCGGTATATGTTTCCCGAAAAGCCGTTACGAGCGAAGACGGAAAGTCCTATGTGCTTGTGAAAGACGAAAACGGAGAGATGACGCGCAAAGAAGTGGAAACGGGCTTTACCGACGGCGTAAACGTGCAGATCGTCAGCGGACTTTCCGAAGGCGACACCGTCTATATCGAGAGCCATATCAGCGCGGAGGCGGAGGAAGACGCCAAAGCGGGAGAAAGCGGAGAAAAAGACGGCGCCGGAGGGAGAGAAGGCGCGGAAGGAAGCGGAGGGAGAGAAGGCGCGGAAGGAACCGGAGAAAGAGGAGGCGCCGGAATGAGAGAAGGAGCCGGAGCAGGAGGGCAGGATGAAGAGTTGGATCAAAAAGAATAAAAAAGCGGCTATGATTATAATGTGCGGTCTGTTGGCGGCGATTGCGGCGGGCGCGGGCGTTCTGTGCCTGACGGCCGGCGAAGAGGACGAGAGCGTTTATAAAGAAACGACGGCTGCCTACGGTCCTCTGACGGTCGGCGTCACGGAGGAAGGAAGCGTCAGCGTCGGCACGGTGACGCAGGGGTTTGACCTGGATATCAGCGAATATTCGGGCAGCACGCAGTCGTCTTTCCGAAGCGGTCCTATGATGGGCGGAGGGTTTTCCGCATCTTCGTCAGGCAGGCGGCTGGAAGTGGAAGAAGTGTACGTGTCGGTCGGGCAGCAGATCGCAAAGGGCGATCCGGTCTTTCGGCTGACGCAGGAGAGCATAGACGATATCCGGGAAGAGCTTGTTTCGGATGAGGAAGACGCGCAGCTTTCGTATGAGAGCCTGATGGTGCAGCAGCAGAAATCCGCGCAGGAAGCGTCGCATACATACGAGGAAAATCAGCTGTACGGCAGCGCGGCTTCTCTGGAATATGAGGACTCTCTTTATGATCTCCGCAAAGCGTCTGAGGACGCGCTGGAAGCGCTGACAGACGCGCAGGAAGAACTTACGGATCTGCAGGAGGACCTTTCGGAGGTTTCCGAAGATTATGAGGAAGCGCTTCATTATCTGGAAGAAGCGACGGCTGCGATCGAAAGCGAGTCCGACACATACTGGTATCTGAAAAACGAAGAGTCCAGAGAGCAGGCGAAAAAAACGGCGGAAGATGAAGAAGACGAGATCGAGGAACTGGAAGATAAAATCACAGAAAAAGAGCAGGAGATCGTCGCTCTGCTGAAGGCGTATCACGAAGCATGCATCGCATACCAGACCGGCGAAGCGGAGGCGTCCGTGCAATATGAAAAACGGCTGCTGAACTCCGACCGGGCAGGAGAGATTTACAGCATCGCGACCGATCAGATTTCCTATGAAGCAAAGACGGCAAAGGAGGATTATGAGGATGCAAGCGAAAAGCTGCAGGCGTTTGACGCTTATATCGTGGACGGAATCGTTTCTGCGCAGTACGAAGGCGTTGTGACGAGCGTCAGCATCGAGGAAGGCGATCTTTTGCAGAATGATTCGGATATCATGGAATTAAATAACTACGAAGATATTACGGTAGAGGTATCCGTAGATGACGACGATATGAAATCCGTCTCCGTCGGGGACGATGTCAAGGTTTCGTTCAGCGCGTTCCCGGACGGAAATTTCTCGGGTACGGTGTCCGATATCGGAGACGCTACGATCGATTCCAATTCGGATATCAGTTATGCGGTCACGATCACGATAGACGGCGACGTCTCGGGTTTGTATGGAGGTATGAGCGGCGAGGTGACCTTTATTACAAAGGAAACAAAGGATGTGACGTATGTTTCCAACCGCGCCGTGATCCGCGAAGGAACGAAGTCTTATGTCAAGCTGCGTGATGAAAACGGCGAGATAGAAAAACGCGAGATCGTGACCGGTTTCTCGGACGGCAGCAGCGTAGAGATTTTGGAAGGATTATCGGAGGGCGATACCGTTCTGATCGAAAGTAAGGTGAAAAGCGAATGAAACTGACGGAAATTTTCAGGCTTGTGTGGCTGAATCTGGCGCAGAATAAATCGAAAGTCATATTGACTTCGATCGGGATCGTCGCAGGAAGCGCGACGATCATGATGGTGCTGGCGATCGGAAAGGGAGGCCAGATGGAAGTCGCCGAGCAGTTCAAAAATCTGAACGCAGGAGCGATCGATATTGTATATGACGCAGAAAATGCCGCGGGAAGCGCTTCCGGCGGAGGAGGCGGAATGCCGGGCGGCGGAGGCGGCTTTCCTGGCGGCGGAGGCGGTTTTCCTGGCGGCGCGGATTCCCGGATCAATGCGGAAGCGGTCTCTCTGAGCGAGGACGATATGGAAGATATTTCGGTTTTTGTGCCGGGGCTTGCCGATACGACGATCTCTTTTTCCACAAAAGCGGACGTAGAGGGAGGCGATCTGGATGAAAGCACCTCTTATACCATTGCGGGCGTAAAGGCGAATTATGCGGAAATCAGTAATCTTTCAATGGCAATCGGGGAATTTCTGACAGAGGAAAACGAAGAAGGCAAGGAAAAATACTGCGTTCTCGGCGCCGATGCGGCAAAAGAAATTTTCGGAAGCAGCTATGACGCGTATGATAACACCGTTTATATCGACAGCCGTCCGTACGTCGTCTCTGGCGTGATCGAAGAGATGGGAACGGTTGCGTCCGGCATCAGCCCGGATGAAGCGATCTTTATTCCGTATGCGACCGGTATTAAGTATCTGACAGGAAACGACGTCAGCCCGACGATCACCGTCATTGCCGAAGATGTGGACAACGTGCAGACGATCATCGGATATGTGGAGGACGTTCTGCTCGACAGCTATCCGAATACGGAATTTTCGATATCGGACGCCGGTACCAAGATGGAAGCGGCTTCCAAATCCAACGAGACGCTTCAGCTTTTGCTGATTGCGATGGCGACGATCGTTTTTCTGATCGGAGGCATCGGCATTATGAACGTTTTGTTTGTTTCCGTGAAGGAACGTACGAACGAGATCGGTATTCTTAAGGCGATCGGATGCAGCCGGAAGGATATTCTGACGGAATTTTTACTGGAAGCGGCGTGCATCAGCTTTGTCGGGGCGGTCTTCGGCGTGCTGTTCGGACTCGGCATTACGCCGATCATTGAAAGCTTTTCCGTGCGTGTGGAGCTTTCCGTGTCGGGGGCGGTATTGTCGCTTGCCTTCGGCGTTCTGACGGGCAGTATTTTCGGATTCTATCCGGCGTATAAGGCTTCTTGTCTGATTCCGGTAGAAGCGCTTAATCACGAATAAATGGGATGCATAGCGGTAAAAATTGCATAGCGATAGAAATTGCATAGCAGTAAAAATTGCATGGCATATCAATGCATAGGAGCATAGAAAATGGAACAGACGGGATATTTGCAGGAGAAAAAGGCAAAACGAAAAAGGGGCAAGGCTGCCAAAGCGATTATATTGCTTCTTTTGCTGGCAGCGGCAGCAGGTATTTTCTTTTATCAGAAGCGGCAGCAGGAAAAAGAAGAGAATCCGAATGCGGAGGAAGCCGTTATACTGGAAGAGAATCAGAGATGGCTGTATCTGGAAATTGAAGAAATCACAGGCAATGAAATGCATGCGATGGAGACGAGCGGCGCACAGGAAAAAGCGGGCGGCAGGGAAGACGGCGGCACGCGGGAAGCGGTCGGCGGTGAAAAAGACGGCGGTACGCGGGAAGAAGCAGGCGTCTCGCAGACCTACATGATTCCGGTCGGTACGGACGTGATTACAAAGCTTGGCAGCGTTACGACCTTTTCGAGGCTAGCCGCGGGAGATACGATACACTGTCTGACGCAGGAGGAAGACGGCGAAACGGTCATTTTGAAAATATGGATCGAAGAATAGAAGCGTAAAAGAGGAAAGAAGAGAATGGAGAGCAGCGTATGGCGGAGGAACTGATCAGGATTGTCAATATGAATAAAGGATATATGCTGGGAGAGGAAAAAGTGCCGGTACTGAAAAACATTTGTTTTTCGGTGAAAAGGGGAGAATATGTCGCGATCCTAGGGCCGTCTGGTTCGGGTAAGACGACGCTCATGAACGTCATCGGCTGTATGGACATTATGGACAGCGGCGAGTATTATCTGGACGGCGTGCCGATCCATGAGACGGCGGAAGAAGATATGACAGAGGTGCGGAATCGTGAGATCGGCTTTATTTTCCAGAATTATCAGCTCATTCCAACGTACAATGTGCTTCAGAATATTATTATGCCGCTTGTGATCCGGGGGATGGGGCATAAGGAAGCGGAAGAAAAATGTATGGAAACGATCAGGCTGCTCGGCATCGATCATCGTCTGATGCATAAGCCGTCGGAGCTTTCCGGCGGACAGAAGCAGAGAGTTTCCATTGCGCGCGCGCTTGTCGGGCAGCCGGCGCTGCTGCTTGCCGACGAGCCGACCGGAGCGCTTGACCGCGCAAGCGGACTGGAAGTATTGAAGCTGTTTGAACAGCTTCATGAAATGGGACATACGATCGTTATGATTACGCATGATCTGAATGTGGCAAAGTCGGCGAAGCGGATCGTCCATATTATCGACGGCGTGCTTTCGGAGGATGGAGAGGAAAAAAAAGCCTTGTAGAAACAGGGCTTTTTTGTTACCCTAAGAAAAGGGGATCGATGGATGCCGCGCCCGGCGAGATCACATTCCGGGAGCAGTAAATATAGGAAGAAATGAGGAGCATGATGCGGAAAAAGGAAAATGTAGAAAAAAAGCTGATCGCTAGCTTTAAAGAACTGGCAAAGCATACGCCGATCGAAAAGCTTACGATTCAAGAGATCGCAGAAGATGCGGGTGTGATCCGGTCAACCTTTTATCATCATTTTCAGGATAAATATCAGCTTTTGGAATATATTTTTGAATCAGAGGTTATCGATCCGGTTAAGCCGATGATGCAGAATGATATGCTGGACGACGCCGTTGTGCTGATTTTTGTACAGATGCTGAAAGATAAGGAGTTTTACGGTAGAGTATACCGGCTGCAGGGACAGAATTCCTTTGAGAGCATTGTTAAAAAGAGTCTGTACGGAACGATACTTGAGGTAATTGAGGAATATTCTCCGAATAAAACGTCAAAGCACAAGCTGCTTTCGCATGAGACGCTGGCGAGCTATTATTCGGAGTTTCTCGGTTTTATTGTTATTGCATGGATCAGAGACGGAATGATCGTATCGCCGCAGGAAATGCGCGATTTGTTTAATTATATCAAAGACCATTCCCTCTATGAGATGATTCATGAGATGGAGTGAGATAGAGAATTTCAAACAAAAAAGGCGTATTGTATGAAAGAACGCTTTGGAATGGAGGAAGCTATGAATTTTTTTGACAAACTGGAGAAAACGGTGTCGGAAACAGGACAGGGGATCAGCCGCAAGGCGAAGGAGCTGGCGGAGGTCACGAGACTGAAAAACATGCTTCATACGTGCGAAGAGGTGATGGATCAGAACTATCGCGAGATCGGCAGAGCATATTATGAGGCGCATCAGGACGAGGAGGCGGGCGAATACGCAGAGCAGATCAGGGCGATCCGTGACGCCGCCAGAGGCGCGGAGGCGCTTAAAAAGCAGATCGAGGAGATCGGCGCGCAATCGTAAATAAGACGCACAGCCTGATGATGCGGAAGTGTAATATCGAAAAACTGCCGTCGCGGGAAACCGGAAGGAATCCTGCGGCGGCAGTTTTTTTATTTCATAAATTCGGGCGTCAAAAGCTGAATTATTATTCCGTGCCTGTGATCGGTACGGCAAGTCCCGGAATGCCCTGCTCCTGCTCTGCTTCCGAGGCGCCGGTTCCTTCCGGATTCGTAATCGATTCCGGCAGAACCGTGCCGTTTTGCAGCGCGTTCAACTGCATTTCGAGCCGCTGCTGTTCCACGACGGCGGATGCATTCGGCTGTAAGAAGAATTCGGCGTTGTGCTGACATTTTTCAATGTTGGCATTCTGCGTCGGGTCTCCGCCGGTCTGCAAAGGATCGGTAGCGGGATCGCTGCCTGCCTGCGAAGTCTTAGAGGAAGAGCTGTCGTCTGGAATCAGCTCCAGCGTGCCCGGCACCTTGAACGGACATTCGTCGGATGCGGGAAGCATACTGTAAGCGCAGACCATACCGGAATAGTGGACGTCGCAGCTTTCCGTCGGCACGGTTCCTTCCGCGAAATACTCGCTTTTCAGCGTTCCGTCGCACAGCCCTGAGATCGGCAGCTTGCCGGACTTGCTGCATACGGTGGCGCTGACAATGCCGGAAGGGCGGTTAAAGGACTGATTCGGAAGCTCCTCATGGATTTTAGACATAACGGCGCGCCAGAGTACTTTGGCGAGGTTCTTTTCGGAGCCGACAAGCTTTGCATTGTTGTCATAGCCCGCCCATGTTGTCGCCGTGTAATAAGGCGTATAACCGGAAAACCATACGTCGTTGTAATCGGAAGTCGTACCTGTCTTACCGGCGATCGACATATTTCCAAAGTTGACGGAGCCGCCCGTACCTGAGGTAACGACGTCCTCCATTGCATCCGTCAGAAGGAAGGCGGTCGTTTCTTTGATAACGCGGTGGCTCTGCGGCTTGGAGTTGTCAAGAATCACCTTGCCGTCGTGATCGACGACCTTCGTATACAGGGTCGGTTTATAATAAATGCCGCCGTTGGCGATCGAAGCGTAAGCGGCGTTCAGTTCTTCGTTTGTAACGCCTTTTGTAATTCCGCCGAGCGCAAGAGACTGCTGGATATCGGAATAAATCTTGCCGTCTACCTCATAGCGGTCCACAAGCGTTGTGAAACCGAAATTAAGCAGGTAATCATAACCGAGCTGCGGCGTGATCTGCGTCAGGACCTTAACGGTTACGATATTAAGGGAATCACGGATACCGTCGCGCAGCGAGCACAGTCCACGGTAGCCGGAGCTGTACCAGTTGGAAACGGGACGCCCGTCCGCGTAGGAATAAGGAGCGTCGTTTTCAATATCGGCAAGCGTCATGCCCGCGCTGTCAAGCGCCGGGGCATAGGTGGAAACGACCTTGAAAGTTGATCCCGGCTGGCGCGTCGTATCGGTCGCGCGGTTCAGCGTACGGCTCGCTTCTTTTGCGCCTCTGCCGCCTACCATAGCGACGACGTAGCCGGTATTCTGGTCTTCTACCGTGATCGATACCTGAGGCTGCGGCGTCAGGGAAATTTTTTCGGCGATTTCTTCGTCGCCGCTTTCCATGACGGCTTCTTTGTAAGCTTCAATCGCGGCGTAGGCGTCCTCTTGAGAGGAATAAAGCATGTTGAAATTGCTCTTTTCTTCTTTAAAATGAGCCTTAAACATTTCCGAACTGTGGTTTTCCAGCTCGCCGTTCGCCTTTTCGACCGTAAGCTCGTAAGTCAGATACCATTTCGTATCGTCTGGAAAGTTATCCGGGTTGGAAAACGCTTCGTCGCAAATACTCTGGATCGTGCTGTCCTGCGTCGTATAGATACTCAGTCCGCCGCTGTAAAGAAGATTGTAAGCCTGCGTTTCGTTATAGCCCGCCACATTGACAAGATCGTTTAGTACATCCTCGGTGAGCGCATCTACAAAATATGTATAGACGGAATCATCCTCGGATTCTTCATTGACTGTCTGGATGCGTGAATAAACGTCGTCGGCGATTGCCTCGTCATATTCGTCCTGCGTGATATAGCCCTGCTCGAGCATGTGTGAGAGGACAGTTTTCTGACGTTTCTCATTCTCCTCAGGATGGGAAATCGGATTGTAACGGGAAGGATTCTGCGTAATCGCGGCGATTACGGCGCATTCGGATAATTTCAGCTCGTAAACAGGCTTGCCGAAGTAGCGCAGAGAAGCCGCCTGCACGCCGAGCGTATTCTGCCCCAGATTGATCGTGTTCATATAATTTTCCAGAATTTTATCCTTGTCCATGACCTTTTCCAATTCGAGGGCAAGGTATTGCTCCTGAATTTTACGTTTGATCTTTTCGATCGTCGTTTCGCTCGTCCAGCCTTCGAATACGTTATTTTTGAGAAGCTGCTGCGTAATGGTGCTGGCGCCCTGCGAGAGATCGCGGTTTTTGATCGCGATGACGCCGGCGCGGATGATACCTTTGATATCGATACCGTTATGTTCATAGAACCGTTCGTCCTCAATGGCGACGAAAGCGTGCGCCAGATCCTCGGGAATCTGTTCCATTGTGACCGGAATACGGTTAGAATCGGCCGCGACAAGCTTTGTCAGTTCGTGACCTTCCGAATCGTACACAAAGGTCGAAAAACCGGAAGGGGATACGTCGATGTGCGAAATATCGGGCGCGGAACTTAAGATTCCTTTAAAAACGCCGATTCCGGCGCTGACGCCGATAACGCCTAACGCAACGATACCGATCAGAAACGCTTTTGTTATGAGAAGAGTCGCTTTGCGGCCCCATTTTCCGGAAGTAGAATGGAGTTCCTTTTGTTTCTTTCGAATCCCTTTCTTACTATAATTCATGAATCATGCCTCCTGCTATGTAGATACAATGAGCGGCGTAGTTTATAGCCTATTTCATAAATTATACCAAAACGGGGGTAGTAAATAAAGGATTTTCTATAATATTAAGAATTGTTTCCATTTTTATGCGTTTTTATTCTGTGGGAGAAGGAGGGTAATATCTGTTGCAAAAAAAATTGGAAAGAAATACAATAAAACATGACATGCAGATGACGTGTTTTGTCTGCTACAATGGTTAAGAAAGCGGAATTGCGATGAAAATAGACAGATTAATTGGAATTTTATCCGTGCTGCTGCAGAAAAAGGCTGTGACGGCGCCTTATCTGGCGAAGAAATTTGAGGTTTCGAGACGGACGATCAATCGTGATATTGAAGAACTGTGCAAAGCGGGAATTCCGATCGTGACAAAACAGGGAGTCGGCGGCGGTATCTCTATTATGGAGGATTATAAGCTGGAACGCACGCTTCTGACAGGCCCGGAAATGCAGGACATTCTCGCAGGGCTTCGAAGCCTTGACAGTGCGGACGGTACGAACCGTTATAAGAGACTGATGGAAAAGCTGTCGGTCGGCGCGTCGGATTTTATGACAGGGGATCAATCTGTCCTGATCGATTTAGCTTCCTGGGATAAAAGCGGTCTTGCGCCTAAAATTGAAGCGGTTCGGACGGCGATCGATGCCGGTAGAGAATTGGTATTTCGGTATTACGCTCCGCGCGGAGAAAGCGATCGGTGCATTTTGCCGTATTATCTGATTTTTCATTGGTCGAGCTGGTATGTATGGGGGTTTTGCAGGCTGCGAGAGGATTACCGTCTGTTTAAGCTAAACCGGATGGAAGCGCTTTTTGTATCGGACCGTACGTTTGAAAAAAGGGCGGTTCCTCTGCCTGATCTGTCCAATGAACATGTATTTCCGGAGAAACTTCATGTAAAGGCGTTGTTTGACGCAGAGTGCAAATGGCGTCTGGTCGAGGAATTCGGTTTTGAATGTTTTGCGGAGCAGGAGGACGGGAGACTCCTTTTTTGCAGAGATTACACGGATGAGGAACACCTTGTTATGTGGCTTCTGGGATTTGGGGAGAAGGCGGAGCTTTTGGAGCCGGAAGACGTGAGAGAGAAGCTGCGGCGTACGATTCAAAAAATGGAAGAGAGGTATCGTCAGTGAACTATATACGGCTTACGGAAGAAAATTTGGACAGGGAACATATATGCTGCGCTATATCGGGAGAAAAAGACCCGCAGGTCGTTTCCAAAAAGGAATGGCTGAAGGAAAGAATAAAAGAAGGGCTTGTATTTTTGAAAGCGGACGTCAGGGGCAAATGTTTTATTGAATATATGCCGGCGGAGTATGCGTGGGTTCCTATTGAAGCGGACGGGTATATGCATATCAACTGTTTTTGGGTTTCCGGTTCCTGCAAAGGGCACGGTCATGCCGACGAGCTGCTGGGGCAGTGTATCGCCGATGCGAAAGAAAAGGGAAAATGCGGAATTACCGTAATTTCCTCGCCAAAGAAAAAGCCGTTTTTAATGGACCCTGAATATTTGTCATATAAAGGCTTTCAGACGGCGGATGAGGCGGCGCCTTATTTTACGCTTATGTATCTGCCTTTTACGCGGGCGGCAGGGGCGCCGAAGTTTAAAGACTGCGCAAAGAGGGCGCAAAACGATATGGCAGGCTTTTCTTTATATTATACGAGCGGCTGTCCGTATACGGCGAAATACGTGCCGATTCTGGAAAAGTGCGCTGAAAAGCTGCAGGTGCAGTTTACCGCATTAAAGCTTGACAGCAGGGAACGCGCGCAGAACGCTCCGTCTGCATGGACGAATTTTGCATTGTTTTATAACGGAAGATATATTACGCATGAAATACTGTCCGAGAAGAAGTTTCTTGGATTAATAGAGGAGATTAAGGGTGCGGAAAAAAGGAGATGAGGAGACTTATGGCATTTGATTTTAAGAAAGAATACAAGGAATTTTATTTGCCCTCCACAAAGCCGGATATCGTGATGCTGCCGCCGATGAATTATATTGCCGTCCGTGGAAAGGGCGATCCGAATGAGGAAGACGGCGAATATAAAGCCGGCATAGAGCTGCTTTATGCAGTCGCGTATACCGTTAAGATGAGTTACAGGAAAGGTTACAAAATAGACGGGTATTTTGAATATGTGATGCCGCCTCTGGAAGGCTTGTGGCGGCAGGAGGGAATTGACGGAATGGATTATGCACATAAGGAGAAGCTGCATTTTATTTCGTTGATCCGGCTTCCTGATTTTGTGACAAAGAAAGATTTTGAATGGGCGGTAAACGCAGTGGCAAAAAAGAAACAAATGGATTTTTCAAAGGCAGAATTTTTTCATTATGAGGAAGGCTTGTGCGTACAATGTATGCATATTGGTTCTTATGACGACGAGCCGCAAACGATAGCCGTCATGCATGAATATGCAAAGCAGAATGGGTATGAGCCTGAACTTACCGATGGACGTTTTCATCATGAAATTTATTTGTCAGACCCCAGAAAGTGCGAGGTGAGCAAACGAAAGACGGTGGTGCGGCATCCGGTCAGGAAATGCGGGACTACATAATAGAAAAGTCTTCCCGCTTTTTATGATAGCATACGGAACAATTCCCGGTGATGTAAATTCAGAGTAAAATCCTTTTATTTTTGCACAAAATCTGTTATGCTTAACTATACGCGGAAAAACAGGAGCAGACGGATGAAACAGGAAAATTACGTAGAAAGCTACCGCATGATAACGAAAGAAGCGCAGGCGGAGATCGTGGAGAAAAAATCCCGGTTTATCGCTTCCCTTGCGCCCGTGGAATCGGAAGAGGAGGCGCTTGCCTTTATCGAGTCCGTTCGGAAGAAATATTATGACGCGAGACACAACTGCTTTGCGTTTATCGCAGGGAAGGACGCGCGGCTTGAGCGGTGCAGCGACGACGGCGAGCCGAGCGGGACGGCGGGCAGACCGATGCTTGAGGTATTGCGGGGAGCAGGCTTAACCAATGTCGCCGCAGTTGTGACAAGGTATTTCGGCGGCACGCTGCTTGGCACGGGCGGGCTTGCCAGAGCCTATACGCAGGCGGTTCAGGAAGCCGTTTCGGGCTGTGAGATCGTAACGATGCGCTACGGCGCGCGCTACGCTGTGACGGCGGAATATACGCTTGCGGGAAAGCTGCAGTACCTGTTTTCGAAGCGTGAGATTAGGATAGAAAATACGGCGTATACTGATCAGGTAACGTTTTATGTGCTTGTGCCGTCCGAAATGGAAGGATCTTTTCAAAAGGATCTGATTGAACTGGCGGCGGCAAAGGTACGGATCGAGAAACTGGAAAGCGCATATTACGCGGACCGGAAATAAAAAGGCGGGTGAATGTCGTGGATGAACGGAAAGAGGAAATGCAGGAATTAAAGGAACTGCTTGAAACGAAGCAGTATACGAGGCTCAGGCAGAATCTGTCGGAAGTGAACGACGCGGATATCGCGGCATTTATCGAAAGCCTTGACGAGGAAGATTTGCTGAAGGTTTTCCGCATTCTGCCGAAGGCGAGCGCGGCGGACGTGTTTTCCTATCTGGAAGTGGAAAATCAGCAGCTTATTATTACCGCCCTGTCCGATAAGGAAGCGGCGAATATTATCGATAACCTGATGGCGGACGACGCGACGGACCTTTTGGAAGAAATGCCGGCGAACGTCGTCAAAAAGCTGCTTGCCAACGCAAGCCCTGAGACGCGGCGGGACATCAACCATCTGCTGCGCTATCCCGAGGACTGCGCCGGAAGCATCATGACGGTAGAGTATGTCGATCTGAAGGAAAATATTACCGTTCAGGATGCGATCGAAAGAATCCGCAAGGTCGGAGTGGACAGCGAGACGATCAATATCTGCTATGTGCTGGACAGCAAGCGGACGCTTGTCGGGACGGTTGCGCTGAGGTATCTGCTGCTCAGTCCTCCCGACGCCGTGATCGGCGATATTATGCATGAAAACGTCATTTCGTTAAATACGCTGATGGACCAGGAAGAGGTTGCCAGACAGTTCCAGAAATATGACTTTACCTCCATGCCCGTCGTGGACAATGAAAACCGTCTTGTCGGCATCGTTACGGTCGACGACGTTGTCGATATTCTCCAGGAAGAAGCGACGGAGGATATCGAGAAGATGGCGGCTATCGTGCCGACCGATAAACCATATATGAGAACGGGCGTTTTTGAGACATGGAAAAAGAGAATTCCGTGGCTTCTGCTGCTCATGATATCGGCTACCTTTACGGGCAGAATCATTACGTCCTTTGAAGACGCGCTCAGCAGCTGCGTCGTGCTGACGGCGTTTATTCCGATGCTGATGGATACGGGCGGAAACGCGGGCGGACAGGCAAGCGTTACGATCATCCGCGGTCTATCTTTGAATGAGATCGAGTTCGGCGATATTCTGAGCGTTGTCTGGAAAGAAATACGCGTCGCGTTTTTGTGCGGAGTGGTGTTGGCTGCAGCCAATTTTGTCAAGCTGCTTTTTCTTGACAGAGTCGGGGTACAGGTAGCGGGCGTCGTATGCCTGACGCTTGTTGTGACCGTTTTTTTCGCCAAGCTTGTCGGCTGTACGCTGCCGATGTTTGCCAAAAAGGTCGGCTTTGACCCGGCGGTCATGGCGAGTCCGTTTATTACGACGATCGTGGATGCAATTTCACTGATGGTGTATTTTCAGATCGCGGCGAGCATGCTGCATATCTGATGTAAGCGAATGCGCCGTATCTGTTAAAAATTCCGGAAGGGAACGGGCGGGATTTTCGTATGGTTTTTGGGAAACGGCAAAACGGAGGAAATATGAGCAGTACACAGGACAGAGAGACTTTGCTTGCGACGAAAAAGATCGGTCCGCTTTTGTTTGAAATGGCGCTTCCGACGATTACGGCGCAGCTGATTAATCTTTTATATAATCTTGTAGACAGGATCTATATCGGGCATATGGAAGGGGACGGCGCGCTTGCGCTGACCGGGCTTGGCGTAACGCTGCCGGTCATTATGCTGATCTCCGCTTTTGCCGGGCTGATCGGCTACGGCGGCGCGCCGAGAGCCGCGATCTGTCTCGGAAAAGGAGAGCATGATAAAGCGGAGGAAATTCTTGGAAACTGCGTAACGGCGATCGTTCTGATCGCGCTTGGCTTGACGGCGATAGCGAGCGTCTGGAAAGAGCCGCTGCTGCTTTTGTTCGGCGCAAGCAGCGAGACGCTTCCGTATGCGAGCGACTATATCGGTATTTATCTGCTCGGTACGATATTTGTGCAGACGGCGCTCGGACTTAACATGTTTATTACGTCTCAGGGCTTTGCGGGGACGAGCATGCTGACCGTGCTGATCGGAGCGGTATTTAATATCATTCTTGATCCGATCCTGATTTACGGAATGGATATGGGCGTAAAGGGCGCGGCACTGGCGACGATTATCTCGCAGGGCGTATCCGCCGTATGGGTGGTTCGTTTTCTTTCCGGGAAAAAGACTGTTCTTAAAATCAAACGGAAGTATCTGCGTATGCGGCGGGAGGTTCTGCTTCCCGTTATGGCGCTCGGCATTTCGCCGTTTGTCATGATGTCTACGGAAAGCCTGCTTTCCGTCAGCTTCAATACTTCTTTATTAAAATACGGCGGCGATCTGGCGGTCGGCGCGATGACGATCCTGTCCAGTATGATGCAGTTCGCAATGCTGCCGATGCAGGGACTGACGCAGGGAATGCAGCCGATCGTCAGCTTCAATTACGGCGCGGGCAATGCAGGCAGAGTCAGAGGAGCGTTTCGTCTGACGTTGCTTTGTGCGCTTGCTTATACGACTGCGCTTTGGGCGGTATCTATGACTGTTCCCGAATTGATTGCAGGCGCGTTTACATCCGAACCGGAGCTGATCTCTTATGCGGCTTGGGCGTTGCGTATCTATATGGCGACGTCGTTTCTTCTCGGAGCGCAGAATGCCTGCCAGCAGACGTTTCTTGCGCTCGGCAACGCGAAGGTATCGTTGTTTCTGGCACTTTTGCGAAAGATCATTCTGCTGATCCCGCTGATCTATATTTTGCCGAATTTCTTTGAGGATAAGGTGTTCGCCGTTTTTCTGGCGGAACCGGTGGCGGATTCGATTGCGGTGGCGACGACGCTTACGATGTTCTTTTTCACGTTTCGGAAAATGATGGCGGAAATCGAAGGAAAATAATGTCTGCGCCGTTTGATGAAATATCGTAAAAATAATGGTTTTTGATGCCGGAATCAATGGATCATCAGTGCGGAACGCACGGAACGGAGAGTTTATGAAACTGATTTCATGGAATGTAAACGGGCTGAGGGCCTGTATGGGAAAAGGCTTTGCCGAGTTTGTAAAGGAGCAGGAGCCGGATGTGATGTGCGTGCAGGAAACGAAGCTGCAGGAAGGGCAGATCGAGCTTACGCTGCCGGGCTATTATCAATATTGGAATTATGCGGAGAAAAAAGGGTATTCCGGCACGGCGCTCTTCACGAAAGAAGAGCCGCTGAATGTGACTTACGGCATTGGAATCTCTGAGCATGACCGGGAAGGAAGAGTGATTACCGCGGAGTTTGCGGATTTTTATCTGGTAACGGTCTATACGCCGAATTCACAAAGCGAGTTGGCAAGACTTTCTTACCGGATGGAGTGGGAGGACGCGTTTCTTGCTTATCTGAAAGGGCTGGAGACGCATAAGCCGGTTATTTTCTGCGGCGACCTCAATGTGGCGCATCAGGAGATCGACCTTAAAAATCCAAAGACAAACCGTAAGAACGCGGGATTTACGGATGAAGAGCGGGCGAAATTCAGCCGTTTGCTTGAAAACGGCTTTATTGATACGTTCCGTTATTTCTATCCCGATCAGGAAGGCGTTTATTCGTGGTGGTCGTACCGCTTTAAGGCGCGGGAAAAGAACGCGGGTTGGCGTATTGATTATTTTGTCGTATCAGATTCGCTGAAAGAACGTCTGGAAGACGCTATGATCTATACGCAGGTGCAGGGTTCCGATCATTGTCCGGTCGGTCTGCTGCTTCGGTAACGGCGCGGTCATGGATTGGGGAGGTCTGTCCGTATTTCTCCCGGCAAAACGTATGAGAAAAGAGAGGAAAAAGAAGAAATGAAGCTTGATATCAAAACTGCGGAGGCGGAACTGGAAAAAGCGGGAAGGTCCAATCCGGGCCCATGGACAGAGCATTCCCGATATGTGGCGCTGGCATGCGAAAAGATTGCGCGGCGCTGCGGGGGACTTTCGGCGGATGACGCTTATCTATACGGGCTTTTGCACGATATCGGGCGGTATGCGGGCGTAACGCAGGAACGTCATTTGATCGACGGCTACCGCTACTGCATGGAACGGGGATGGGAGAAAGCGGCGCAGATCTGTATTTCACACGCCTTTATGATGCAGGATATTCATACCTCGATCGGAGTATTTGACGTCTCGGAAGAAGATTATCGTTTTATGGAGCGGTTTGTCGCAGACGCGGTTTACGACGATTACGATTATCTTGTGCAGTTATGCGATTCTCTGGCGCTGCCGACGGGCTTCTGCCTTTTGGAAAAACGTTTTGTCGATGTGACGATCCGTTACGGCGTGCATCCCCATACGGTCGATCGGTGGAAACGGATATTGGAGCTGAAAGCCTATTTTGAACGGAAAGCGGGCTGCAATATCTACGAGCTGCTTCCGGGCGCGGCAGAAAACAGTATGAAATGAAGAGGAAAACAGTTGTTTTGTTTTCCTCTTTTTGCTATAATCCAATCTTTGGCAGCTAGAGAACAACGGAACCGCTGTAACCCCTTGATTTATGAGGACTGCAGCGGTTCGTTCTACTTTCACGGACTATGGTATTTTATTCCCTGCCTTTGCTTTTTTTGAATGGTTTTCATCTGACTTTTGGTTATGAATTGATAATCAGTGCGGAAGCCCCAGACGTCGTGGAGATCATCTGTGATCTACCGACGTGCATACAATGGAATAAATCCCTGTTCCTGAACTTCGGCAAAGTTCATTTCCTTTAAAGTTTCTAAAATGTTTTCACATATATATTTATAATCAAGATTTCTTTCAAGCAGCCGGTAGGTGAGGAGTGCAAGAAAACAGATAAGGAAATGTGCTTTGATCCTGCTTTCGTTCTGCAGATAAACAGGTCTTGCGGAAAAGTCTGTTTTCATGATACGAAAGCATTCTTTAATCTGTCATTTTCCGGTATTGTACTGATATCGACCAGTCTGCCATCAGAGACCCGCCGAAATTCGCTTTTATTCAATGCCAATGCCCTGTTTTCTGCCGGAAGTTTCTGATGGACCCGGATGCTTTCTGAGCCGAGGCCGGCATCGTTGCAGTAGATAAACTCCTGGCAGCCGAATTCATTCGGGACTTTTTCCTCTAATGGTTTTAAGGAAGTCTGTTCATTTGCATTTCCGGGAAAAGAGAGAATGAAAGTGGTGTGCCGTTTCCGTCCATGAACAGCGCCGTCTGAACAATCGGGCTTGGACGATGTTATTTACTTTTGCTATACTTTTTGATGCCGTCCTCCTGTTCGATTTCAAAATAGTAATTAGAACAGTCATAGTAAAGTATCTTATCGTTTTTTTCCGAAAAAGAAACTGTTTTTGTATACCTCTGACTGGATGAAATTGTATTCATTCCCAAGCACATCCAAAACCCGATAGACGTTATACAGCCCGTAGGAAGGTTTTTCCAGAAATTCAGATGCCGTTTTGTAAGAAGAACGCTTGCTAGTCGGCTCAAGAATCCTTTAATAAGTCACTTAAAGCCCCGAGCTTTCGGATAATGACAGATGTGCTCACGTCTTTATCATTGATGAAATCTATTGATATGTAAAATGATTCTGCATTCTTTGATTTAGATGTAGTAACTCTCATGACAAATCCAATAATATCCTTATTTTATTATACATTGCAATATAATAAATCACTAAAATTGACATAAAAAGAAGCAGGAGTTATGCGCCCTGCAATACACTTTTATATTATTCAACTGTCAAACTCCAAGGCTGTTAAAGCCCTCTTAGCTGCTATAAAGCGAATCTTTGTCAGTTAGTCGAGAGTGACTTATAGGAAATTCATTTGTATTTATGCTTGGCATACGATATAATAAAATCATATATTTAGTAAAGCAGGTGGAAATATGAATGCTGATGTCTATGATAAAATAAAAGAATTGGCTGATAAATATGCAGAAGAACTAAAAAATCAAGTTGATTTACGCATTGAAGAAATGAAACTGGATGATACTTCACATTATTTGTTATATAGAGTTCTGGGTGTGACAAATGAGGAAGGAAATTTAATTGATCTATATCAGAATAAAGGGCGGTTCTTATATAAATATGCAGGGGCATTTTTAGAAGAAGCGGCAGTCTTATGCATTAAACATAAATTTGCTTATGCTTCTAAAGTGAAAATTCAAAATACATTAGGCATTAGACCTAAAACGTTTGAGATTGATTGTTTAGTTGATAATTTGGCACATGAAATAAAATGGAGAGATGCTACAACTGATGGGGATCATATTACAAAAGAACATACGAGAGTAAAAGTTATTAGTGATAAAGGCTATATTCCTATCAGAGTGATGTTTTATTATCCACAGCGCACTCAAGCACAGAGAATACAAGATACATTGAAAACACTGTATCAAGGGATTGGTGGTAAGTATTATTATGGGGATGCAGCTTGGAGATATATTGAAGAGTTTACAGGAATTAATTTACTTGAGATACTTGAATGCATTGCGCAATCCAGGGAGTGATGGGATCAGTGGTAATTTGCGATGATTGTTTAAACATATTAAAAAAAATAGAGGATAATACTATTGATATGGTATATTTAGACCCGCCTTTTTTTTCACAGAAGATTCAATGCATGAAAGATTCCAATGGAATTGAGTATAGGTTTTCCGATATTTGGAATACAAGAGGTGAGTATATTGAATATATAAGAATTCGTATTAAAGAAATAAAAAGGGTATTAAAGGAAACAGGGAGTGTCTTTTTACATTGCGATGATTCTGCTTCGCATTACTTGCGGATGATTTTAGATGATGAATTTGGAGAGAACAATTTTAGGAGTGAAATTATTTGGGCATATAAAAGATGGTCTAATGCAAAAAAAGGATTACTTCCTGGTCATCAGACTATATTCTTTTATTCTAAAACTAGTAATTTTAAGTTCAATACAATTTATAAGGAATATTCCCCTACTACTAACATAGATCAAATTCTACAAGAGAGAGTACGAAATAATGAGGGAAAAGCGAGTTATAAATATGATAAAAAGGGAAATATTGTAATGGCTAAAGAGAAGAAAGGAGTGCCTATGTCAGATGTGTGGGAAATTCCCTTTTTAAATCCGAAAGCGAAAGAAAGAACTGGCTATCCCACACAAAAACCGATTGAATTGCTTGAAAAGATAATTCAAATAAGTACGGACGAGGGAAATTTGGTTTTAGATCCATTTTGTGGAAGTGGGACTACGTTGGTAGCGGCGAAAATGTTAAATAGAGATTTTATAGGAGTTGATAAAAATTCTAGTGCTATTGAGTTATGCAATCAAAGATTAGCTGAACCAATTAAGACTGTGTCCAGATTGTTACAAGTTGGGGTAGATGCATATAGAACTAAAACTGATGAAGAATTAACAATATTAAATATGTTGGGATGTGATGTGGTACAGAGGAATAAGGGAATAGATGGATTCCTAAAAAAATTTTATTTAGGTGCACCTGTCGCTGTAAAAATACAAAAGCCATATGAAAGCTTTTCAGAGGCAATTAATTTACTTAATAATGCTGGAAAGAGAAAAAAGTGTAGTTTTACTGTGATGATTCGAACATCCGAAGGTCTGGTGGATAGTGAGATACTGATACCGTCAAATATGATAGTGATTGATGGACTTGATTTGCAGTTGAACGCAAGTTTATTAAAAGCGTCAAATAATTATAACAAGAGATTGATGCGAGGATAAAAAAGAAAATTTGAGGAGAACTTATGAAGAATATAATAGAATTTCCGAAAGTTTTTATTTCATATGCATGGGGAACGAAAGAATATCAGGCCAAAGTCCTTTCTTTTGCAACAGATTTAATGAATGATGGTATTGACGTTGTATTAGATCGATGGTCACTAAAGGAAGGAAATGATACATACGCATTTATGGAACAAAGTGTTACAGATTCAACAATAACAAATGTCCTTATATTACTTGATCCTAATTATGAGAAAAAGGCTAATACAAGAGATGGTGGAGTGGGAACAGAAACGCAAATTATTTCACCAGAAGTCTATAATAAAGTTAGACAAGAAAAATTCTTACCAGTAGTTTTTGAACGGGGAGAAAATGGGGAAATTCCGAAGCCGCAATATTTAAAAACTATGCTTCATTTCGATTTGTCACAAGACGAAAAATATGATTTAGAATACCAAAGGTTAGTAAAGCGGTTATATGGAATAGAGATTGTAGAAAAACCAGAACTGGGGAAAAAACCATCGTGGATAGAAGAAAAGTCCTCTATTTCAACTAAAACTCGTACAAGGTATGAAATTTTAA
>JAGARW010000195.1 GCA_017621975.1 Lachnospiraceae bacterium
AGGAAAGGTTACATAGAACAGTTTCATAAAAAAGTCATCAGAGATCGGTCCGGCGCAGCCGGACCGGTTTTTTGCGTCATAGGATTAGAGTGTCAAAGGGTTTTATTTTTACAATGCCTGGTCAAATTGCACAAAAAATTTTATTTCCTGTTCCGGGCTGCGGATATAAGGCTTTCTAAGCGTTCCGGCTATTTTTCCGGGAAAAGCCGACGTAATCGGCGAAGATTCGCCGTCCGTGGCTCAGCTCCGCCTTTTTCGGACGTCGTGTCCGAAAATTGCTGCGTGTTGACGAGACGCTAAGAAAGTCTAATATCCTGCGCAGTCACAGGAAATAAATAGGTTGCGCGGCTTGACGAAATACCGTAAGAACAAGGTGTCCTGATTTTCGGAAAATCTAAAAATAATATAAAATCGATTGTTTACGGGAAAGTTAAGAAAACGAGAGAAAAATAAAGATAAAATAAGAAAATATATTAAAAACAAAAGAAAAAAAGATGTGAATTAAGTTGCAATAAGGTGCTTTGGAAATTACTATATGGATAGTTGTTAGCACTCAATGTTCGGGAGTGCTAATAAAAAGAAGGCAATATGCGGATACGCAGTTAAAGGAGGTCATTTTCATGAAGTTAGTACCATTAGGTGACAGAGTTGTATTAAAACAGTTAGTTGCAGAAGAGACAACAAAATCCGGTATCGTTCTTCCGGGACAGAGCAAGGAGAAGCCGCAGCAGGCGGAAGTCGTTGCAGTCGGACCGGGCGGAATGGTAGACGGCAAGGAAGTTAAGATGGAAGTTAAGGTCGGAGATCAGGTTATTTATTCCAAATATTCGGGAACGGAAGTAAAACTGGATGAAGAAGAACTGATCGTTGTAAGACAGAGCGACATTCTGGCAGTGATCCAGTAGCCGCAGTATCCGTAAGGAAATCCGGAATAAAATAAAAATCAGAAAAATTTTAGGAGATGACAATTATGGCAAAGGAAATCAAATATGGAGCAGAAGCTCGCGCAGCGTTAGAGACTGGCGTTAATAAACTGGCAGATACCGTACGTGTGACACTTGGACCGAAAGGAAGAAACGTCGTACTTGACAAATCTTACGGCGCGCCGCTGATCACAAACGACGGCGTTACGATCGCAAAAGAGATCGAGTTGGAAGACGCATTCGAAAACATGGGCGCGCAGCTTGTAAAAGAAGTTGCGACTAAGACAAACGACGTAGCAGGCGACGGTACGACAACGGCAACTGTTCTGGCACAGGCAATGGTAAACGCAGGCATGAAGAATCTGGCAGCAGGCGCTAACCCGATCATCCTCAGAAAAGGTATGAAGAAAGCAACCGACTGCGCTGTGGAAGCGATCGCTAAGATGAGCTCCAAAGTAAGCGGAAAAGAGCAGTTCGCAAGAGTTGCAGCTGTTTCTTCCGGCGACGAAGAGGTCGGAAATATGGTTGCGGACGCAATGGAAAAAGTAACGGGCGACGGCGTTATTACAATCGAAGAAAGCAAGACAATGAAAACAGAACTCGACCTTGTAGAAGGTATGCAGTTTGACCGCGGATATATTTCCGCATATATGGCAACGGATATGGATAAGATGGAAGCTGTTCTGGACGATCCGTATATCCTTATTACAGACAAGAAGATCAGCAACATTCAGGAAATCCTTCCGCTGCTTGAGCAGGTCGTACAGTCCGGCGCAAAACTGCTTATCATTGCAGAAGACGTAGAAGGCGAAGCGCTGACAACTCTGATCGTAAATAAGCTGCGCGGCACGTTCAACGTAGTTGCCGTAAAAGCTCCTGGATATGGCGACAGAAGAAAAGCAATGCTTCAGGATATTGCAATTCTGACAGGCGGTCAGGTAATTTCCGACGAGCTTGGTCTTGACCTCAAAGAAGCGACGCTGGATCAGCTTGGTCGTGCAAAATCCGTTAAGGTACAGAAAGAAAATACGGTTATCGTAGACGGCGCAGGCAACAAAGATGAGATTCAGGCAAGAATTTCCCAGATCAAGAAACAGGTAGAGGAAACAACGTCTGATTTCGATAAAGAAAAATTACAGGAAAGACTGGCAAAACTTTCCGGCGGCGTAGCGGTGATCCGTGTCGGCGCTGCGACAGAAACAGAAATGAAAGAAGCAAAACTTCGTATGGAAGACGCTCTGAACGCTACAAGAGCAGCGGCCGAGGAAGGTATCATTTCCGGCGGCGGATCTGCTTATATCCACGCTTCTAAGGAAGTTGCAAAACTGGCGGAGACGCTGGAAGGCGACGAAAAGACAGGCGCATCCATCGTTCTGAAAGCTCTGGAAGCTCCGCTGTTCCACATTGCGGCAAACGCAGGACTGGAAGGCAGCGTTATTATCAACAAAGTAAGAGAGTCAAATGTTGGTATCGGCTTCGACGCGCTCAAAGGCGAATATGTCGATATGGTAGCGACAGGAATTCTTGATCCTGCAAAGGTTACAAGAAGCGCTCTTCAGAATGCGACAAGCGTTGCTTCTACACTGCTGACAACAGAATCCGTTGTAGCGAACATCAAAGAAGAAACGCCGGCAATGCCTGCTGGCGGCGGCATGGGCGGAATGATGTAATAAGCGTTAAGCGAGTGCGGCGGTATATAAAAAACATGATACGCTTTCCGGAATTGACTTTCCGGAAGGCGTGTTTTTATTTCTATAGAAAAGAGCATGGCTCCGTAAGCTTTTTGCTTTTGTTGCCGATATGAGAAATAGGGTATATAATAAAAGAAGTTAGCGTCGGTGTACAGAAGGCAACACGGTCAGAAACGTCCGAATTTGCGCTCCTGCATCGTTACTTTCGCTCCGCGTACGCCGTGTACGCGTCGTTCAAGTGTCTTGCAGGGGCACAAGTCGGATTGTTTCTGACTCTTCGACCTCAGCCATCGGAATTTCGCCCATTTTCAAGGCAGACGATGGAGACGTACTGGATGTACGTCAACTGAGGATAACGCAGAAAATGAGCGAAATTACATGACTTGAGGCGTGCTGTCCTCTGTACACCGACGCTACGTTGAGGCAGGAAAGATAGTGTTCCTTTGAGAAGAAACGCTTCGGAATGGAGGGTATTATGAAAAAGAATCCGAAAAGAATCGGTGCGGTTTTACTTTCAATGATGGTTTTAGCATCGCCGTTTTCCGTATGCGCACAGGAAGGCGCATTACAGAATGCGGCGGCTGGAGGAGAGAATGTGGCGCGCAATGAGGTGTTTACGACGCAGGCGCAGATGCAGCAGCTTATGGGGACAGACGATCCTTCTATGTGGTCGGTGCGTTATCTGCCGCAGGTAGAGCAGTATTATTGGAATTTCAGCGCTCCGGGCGAGCAGGATAAAAGAGAGATGTCGATGAATCTTGTCAGCAACGCTTATCAGAATCTGGAAATGTTTCTGGACAACGGTTATCTGCTCGATTACAATGAGCTTGCCGCTTATGCGGCGGATTATCTTGCGCGCAAGGGAGAAGAAGACGCTTATTATCAAATATTGACGGACTGCCTGAAAAATCCGTATCTTCTGAATAAACCGCAGGCGCAGGTAACGGATTACACATATAATGGAAGAGACTACTCCGCCGTTTTTGATCCCGATTATTATTATGACAATAATCCAGAGCTGCAGCTGACGATCGGCTTTAATCCGCCGGAGCTGCTGCGGCATTTTGTGGAAAAAGGGATCATGGAAGGAAGGCGCGGCAATGCGCAGTTTGATATGGACGCTTATATTGCGGCGGTAGACGCGCAGATTGCAGCCTCTATGGCGGGCATTCAGCAGCCAACGATCGCAAAATACAGCTACAGCAGAGCCAATTATTATGGAAAATTGCTCGGTCACTATGATTATTCAGCAATTTATGCGCCGGAAATGCCGCAGAATGAAGAAAATACGATTGACTGGTAGAAATTTTGATACTTTTTATGCTATACTGATTCGTGAGCGAAAAAATATGGACCGGAAGGGTCTGAGAAAGGTTGTACCGAAATGAAAAAATTAGAAGAATACGTGAGAAGTATTCCGGATTTTCCGGAGGAAGGAATTATTTTCCGCGATGTGACAAGTGTATTGCAGGATGCGGACGGTCTGCACCTTGCGATCGACACGATGCAGGATAAAGTCAAGGATCTGGAATACGACGTTGTAGTAGGTCCGGAATCAAGAGGCTTTATCTTTGGTATGCCGATTGCGTATAATAATAGAAAGCCGTTCGTGCTGATCCGCAAAAAAGGCAAGCTGCCTTGCGAGACCGTTTCGATCGATTATGATCTGGAATACGGAAAGGCGACGATCGAAATGCACAAGGATTCCATTCAGAAAGGACAGAAGGTACTGATCGTTGACGACCTGATCGCAACCGGAGGTACGACGGAGGCGATGATCCGCCTGATCGAATCTCTCGGCGGAGAGGTTGTCGGTATTGTCGTATTGATGGAATTGGCAGGACTCAAAGGCAGAGAGAAGATCGCAGACTACAGGCTTGAATCGGCGATCGTTTATGAGGGAAAATAAGCGCGGAATTGCAGTTTAAAATGAATGCAGGCTGGTGACCGATATGACAGATGAGAAAAAAGAGATCGTATTTGATGATGGGAG
>JAGARW010000196.1 GCA_017621975.1 Lachnospiraceae bacterium
ATGCCGTATACGGATGAAAACGGCGGTAATTACAGTCAGAAAATATTGCGGCTCTTTATGCTTGCGCAGCTGCTCGGTATGACTGCCAGCTATCCTTCCGGCATTCTGTATGAATACAGTGCAGACGGAACCGTACAAAAATATATTTTTATCCATGTAGAAAATTATGCCGACTGCACAGACAAACGTCTCCATTTTCTTCCTGAAGGCATTTATTTCTGCAAGCAGGGAAAGGAACACGGAATCGTATCTCCCGATACGCTCAGGAATATTTTTCATCTTTCAGGGAAAGCTTTTCTTGTCGCAGAAAGCGATCTGATCGACGACGATTTGAAACAGGACGGCAATTCCCTCGAACTGCAGCTGTTCCAAAATATATCGTAAAAAAAACTCCTTTGCGGTCTGTCTTACGGTCCGCAAAGGAGTTTTTTTTAGAACTTTTATTTTGAATTTTTTGATTAGTTATCGTCTACGCTGTAGTTCGGCGCTTCTTTTGTAATATGAATGTCATGCGGATGGCTTTCGCGCAGAGCTGCGGCGGAAATCTTGACGAATCTGCCTTTCTCTTTCAGTTCCTCGATCGTAGGCGTACCGCAGTAGCCCATGCCGGAACGCAGACCGCCCATTAACTGGAATACCGTATCTTCTACCGTTCCCTTATAAGCGACGCGCCCTTCCACGCCTTCCGGGACAAGCTTCTTCGCATCTGACTGGAAGTAACGGTCCTTGCTGCCGTTTTCCATTGCCGCGATCGATCCCATGCCACGGTATACTTTATATTTTCTTCCCTGGAACAGTTCGAACGTTCCCGGACTTTCGTCGCATCCCGCAAAGATGCTTCCCATCATACATACGTTGCCGCCCGCCGCGATCGCTTTCGTCATATCGCCGGAATATTTGATGCCGCCGTCGGCAATGATCGGAATACCGTACTGCTTTGCGACCGCATAAGAATCCATGATCGCGCTGATCTGCGGCACGCCGATCCCCGCTACAATACGCGTCGTACAGATAGAACCCGGTCCGATACCAACCTTAACCGCGTCCGCGCCCGCTTCAATCAATGCTTTTGTCCCTTCGCCTGTCGCAACGTTTCCGGCGATCACCTGCAGATCAGGGTACGCCTCCTTGATCATACGGAGACAATGCAGCACATTCTCGGAATGTCCGTGCGCGCTGTCGAGCACGACCACGTCTACCTTAGCGTCCACAAGCGCTCCGACGCGCTCTAATACGTTCGCCGTAATGCCGACGCCCGCGCCGCACAGCAGCCTGCCCTGCTCGTCCTTCGCCGCCAACGGATATTTGATCGTCTTTTCAATATCTTTGATCGTGATCAGACCTTTTAAATTAAAATCGTCGTCTACGATCGGCAGTTTTTCTTTTCTCGCCTTTCCGAGAATCTTTTTTGCCTCTTCCAGCGTAATGCCTTCCTTCGCCGTAATCAGCCCCTCGGAAGTCATGCACTCTTTGATTTTCTGCGTATAATCCGTCTCAAATTTCAGATCGCGGTTCGTAATAATGCCGACCAGCTTCCTGCCTTCCGTGATCGGCACGCCGGAAATACGGAATTTCGCCATCAGAGCGTCCGCATCCGCCAACGTATGTTCGGGAGTCAATGAAAAAGGATCGGTGATGACGCCGTTTTCCGAACGTTTTACCTTATCTACTTCTTCCGCCTGCGCCTCGATCGACATGTTTTTGTGAATAATACCGATACCGCCCTGTCTTGCCATCGCGATCGCCATGCGATGCTCCGTAACCGTATCCATGCCCGCACTCATCATCGGAATATTCAAGTGAATCTTTTTTGTCAGCCACGTGGACAGATCCACCTGATTCGGAATGACCTGAGAATAACCCGGAACGAGCAGTACATCGTCAAATGTAATACCTTCGCCAATTATCTGACCCATTTTTCATCCTCCTGTGTTTGTTTATGTTTTGAAAAGTTTATCAGACTCATCCAGACTTTGTCAATGCACAACCGCCTGCGTTTTCTATTTTTATGCACAGGACGGTTAATTCAAAAATATCCTGCTTGGAGAAGCGCTGTGGAGCGCCTGCATCAGCCGTTCGTCCGCCTCTAAAATAATTCTGCGGTTTCCTTCATAATAAAATTCAAACGTCTTATTTCCGTTTTTTCCACTGTAATCCTTTACCTGACAGTTTCTGCCGCGGCAGTGATCCAAATGATACGAGCCGGACAACGCGCCGACCTCCATCTTGTCCAAAAAGAAATTCTCCATTGTTTTCCGCTTGCTGCGCGCCATGATCTTATCGACAGTCAGTTCCCTGCTCACATAGCTGTATTCATATTCCACCCATTCTTCCAGATAAAAATAATAGGCAAACCCGCCGAATATTACGGCCGCCGCCAAAGAGAAAATCGAAGCTGCCATACCAAGAACCGATACAGCCGCCGCAATTCCGCACACGACCTTCAAAATGCCCGCAGCTATATTATGTTTTTTTGTTACGAGTGTTTCCACATATGTCTGATCCATAATAACCTCTCTCCTGTTTTCCGCCGTCTCTTTTAATAATAGTACAAATACGCGGCAGATTCAATCCAAAATCCGCCCTTTTCCAGCCCGAAAAATCTGCCCTTTCTAGCTATCTGTATTTTTCCTGCCACAGATAAAACGGATAAATTGATTTGCCGCTTCGGGCAGAAAAGCATCCTTCCGGTAAGCAAGCAATATCTCCGATTCCATCACAGGATCAATGATCCGTTTCATGGAAATTCCTCTCTGCGCCGCATAATCTCCCGTCGATTCCGGCAAAACGGCAACGCCCATATTATATTCCACAAGCGAGATCGCATTCAGTACCGGAGAAATCTGATAACAGATATTTGCTTCACAGCCTCTTTTATGAAACCATCCTGCAATCTCCCGTTCCCGGTTCTTCCGCGCGGGAATAATCAGCGGCTCTTTATCAAGTTTGCATAATTCTATTTCCAGTTCCGGCTCTTGCATCAGAGGATGCTTCCGGTTGAAAAACGCCGCCCAAGGCTCCCGTCCAAGCGAAATACAGACAAATTTTTCATCATTACACGGCGCACGCACAACCGCAACGTCAATAACGCCTTTATCCAGCCTGACAAGCACGTCGTCGGAATTGCCGCTCGACCAGTTGAACCGGATCTTCGGATACGCCTCGTGAAACGACCGGATCCATTCGGGCATCATTCCAGACGCAAGACTCTCTACCGAACCAATATAAAGCATACCGTCTATCGTATTTCCAACCTCCTGTATCTGCTGCTTCGTCTTCTGGCTCAGTTCGACAAGCTGCTGCGCCCGTTCCTTTAAAAAAATACCTTCCGGCGTCAGTGTGATCTTTCTTTTTCCCCGGATAAAAAGCTGTACGCCAAGCTCTTCTTCCAGCGAATGCATCTGGCGGCTCAGCGGCGGCTGGGAAATATGCAGTTTCTCCGCCGCACGCGTTATATTCTGTTCTCTCGCGATTTCCAAAAAATACTGCAATTCTCTGATGTCCATGATCGTCCCCTCCCGCTCCGTTTTCAATTCCGCTTTACAAATCATCCAGCCTCATCATACCTAAAAGGTATTATTTATACTATCATAATACATATTTTATTTTTATATTGCAAGGTGTTATGATAAGACCATCAAAAGAAACAACAAACCGCTTCTTAAAGGAGGTAGTCACTATGAAAAAATTTGCAGAATTCTTAAAAGCTTACTACGTATCATTCTCTACAGGTTACAAAGCATAAGGAACCGCCGAATGATAATGATTGAAAACCATCCAAAGTGAAAAAGCTCCTGCCGCCTGATCGGTGCAAGAGCTTTTTTACATTCCTATTATAATTTATAGTTCCGGCAAAGAAAGACGGCTGCCAGATTTTGATCGATTCACGGCATAAAATAATGCCTCACAGTCCAACTTCGAAAAATGGACAGTTCGGCAATTATTTTATGCCGTTTATCGGCTCAAATTTTACAAACCGCCTTCCGTTGCCTAAATCCCATCCTTCTGCACAATATATTTTATTGACTGTGCCTACGCAGTCCAACAAATTATGACAACATTTCCCTCAGCATTTTGTTGATAAGACCCGGGTCCGCCTTGCCTTTCATCGCTTTCATTGTCTGTCCGACAAGGAAACCGAGCGCTTTCTCCTTACCGCCGCGGTAATCTGCTACGGACTGCGGGTTTGCGGCGATGATCTCTTCCAGCGTCTTTTGCAGCGCGCCGGTATCGTTTACCGTCTTCAGCCCCTTTTCCTCTACATACTGCGCCGGGTCAACGTCGCTTTCAAACATAGCTTCAAATACTTCCTTCGCCACCGTTCCGTTGATCTCTTTGCTCTCTGTCATCGCAATCAGCTTTGCCAGATGCGCCGGGGAAAAGACAATATCCTCCGGCTCCTTTCCCTGCTCCTTTAAAAGACGCATCGTCTCGCCCATCAGCCAGTTTGATACTTTTTTCGGCTCCTTGCAGATCGCTACCGTTTCTTCAAAAAGATCCGCCAGACGCTTCGATCCTGTGATGATGTCGATATCATAATCGGGAATCTCATATTCCTCTTTGTAGCGGACGATCTTTTCCGTACGGAATTCCGGCAGAGCGTCCCGCCTCTCCGCAAGCCATTCCTCGCTGATATGGATCGGTACGAGGTCTGGATCGGGGAAATATCGGTAATCCTGCGCGTCCTCTTTGGAACGCATCGCATAGGAGCAGCCCTTCGTATCGTCCCAGCGGCGCGTTTCCTGAACGACCGCTTCTCCCGATTCCAGCAGATCGATCTGCCGCTCGCGTTCCCCTTCGATCGCGCGCATGATCGCCTTAAACGAATTCAGATTCTTCATCTCGGTTCTTGTACCCAGCTGCGCCGCGCCCGCTTCCCGGACGGAAAGATTGACGTCGGCGCGCATAGAGCCTTCCTGAAGCTTGCAGTCCGAAGCGCCAAGATACTGAATGAGCATACGCAGCTTTTCCAGATAAGCGATCACTTCCTCCGCGCTCCGCATATCCGGCTCGGACACGATCTCGATCAGCGGCACGCCCGAACGGTTGTAATCTACGAGCGTGCAGTCTTCCCACTCGTCATGGATCAGCTTTCCGGCGTCCTCCTCCATATGGATCTCGTGAATACCGACCTTTTTCGTCCCGTCCGCCGTTTCGATCTCGATATAGCCGTTTCTGCAGATCGGCAGATAAAGCTGGGAAATCTGATAATTCTGAGGATTATCGGGATAAAAATAATTTTTACGGTCAAATTTGCAATATCTCGTAATGTCGCAGTTCGTTGCTAGACCTACCGAAACCGCATATTCCAAAACCTGTTTGTTGAGTACCGGAAGCGAACCGGGCATTCCCGTGCAGACGGGACATGTGTGAGTATTGGGCGTTCCGCCGAACGCCGTAGAGCAGCCGCAAAATATTTTTGTCTTTGTCGCAAGCTCCACGTGCACTTCCAGACCGATCACCGTTTCATATTGTTTTCCCATCGATCACACCTCCCCGCGCCTTACAAACGTTCCTCTTGCCCGTTCGTATGTGTACGCCGCCCTCAGCAGCTTCTTTTCTTCAAAGCAGTTGCCGATCATCTGCACGCCGATCGGCAGACCCTTCCCGTCTATGCCGCACGGCAGACAAATGCCCGGCAGTCCCGCCAGATTGACGGAAATCGTATAAATATCGCCAAGATACATCTTAATCGGGTCCTGCAGACTCTTGCCAAGCTCCGGCGCAGTCGTCGGCGCAGCCGGACCGAGAATGATGTCATATTTCGCAAACGCGTCGTCAAAGGCTTTCTTAATCAGCGCTTTTACGCGCAGCGCCTTCAAATAATACGCGTCGTAATAGCCTGAGCTGAGCACAAAGGAGCCGAGCATGATCCTGCGCTTCACTTCCACGCCGAAGCCTTCGGAACGCGTCTTTTTGTACATCGGATGAAGCCCCTCGCAGTCCTGCGCACGATAACCGTATTTGACGCCGTCAAACCGCTCCAGATTTGAGCTTGCCTCCGCGGAGGCGATCGTATAATAAGCGGGAATCGCATAATCCACGAGGCTTAAGTCAAATTCCTCTACGACCGCGCCCGCCTGCCTCAGCAGCTGCGCCGCGGCGAGCACGCTCTCCCGCACCTCGGCGGAAAGCCCTTCCGTGAAATAGTCGCGCGGAATCCCGATACGCATTCCTTTTACGTCCTCTACAAGCGCGCTCATAAAATCAGTGTCGTCTCTTTTCACCGAAGTCGAATCCTTTTCATCATGGGAAGCGATCGTCTCCAAAATCGCCGCGCAGTCGGTCACGTCCTTGCAAAGCGGTCCGATCTGATCGAGTGAAGAGCCGTATGCAATCAGGCCGTAGCGCGATACCGTCCCATATGTCGGCTTCATGCCGACGACTCCGCAGAAAGAAGCGGGCTGCCTGATCGAGCCGCCCGTATCGGAACCGAGCGCCATAAAGCATTCGCCCGCCGCTACCGCCGCCGCGCTGCCGCCTGAGGAACCGCCCGGCACATGCGCCTCGTTCCACGGATTTTTCGTTGCGCCGTACGCGGAAGTCTCCGTCGTAGAACCCATCGCAAATTCATCCATATTCGTCTTGCCGATGATGACCGCTCCCGCTTCCTCTAATTTGATCACTGCCTCCGCCGTATAGGTCGGCACAAAATTTTCAAGGATTTTGGACGAGCAGGTCGTCAGCATTCCCTTTGTGCACATATTATCTTTAACGGCAACCGGCACGCCTGCAAGAGGACCTGTCAACTCTCCGGCTTCGATCCGTTTCTGAACCTCCCGCGCCCTGCGCAGGGCGCCCTCCTGGTCAAGCGTCACATAGCAGTTCAGACTCTCTTCTTTTTCGGCGATCTTTTCAAAAACCGCCTCTACCGCTTCCATGACCGTCGTCTTTTTTTCCTTAATGGCAGCGGACAGCTCCACCGCCGTCATATCCGTCAGTTTCATGTTTCCCTCCCATCTTTCCTAGTCAAAGGTACGCGGCACGACAAACATACCGTCCTTTTCACCGGGCGCATTTGAGAGCAGCTCATCGCGCATATCGCCGTTTGTCACAACGTCCTCGCGGAATACGTTTTCCACCGGAAACACATGCGACATCGGCTCTACCGACGACGTATCCAGCTCGCCCAGCTTGTCGATGTAGTCGAGCATACTGCCCATATCCTTTTTCGCCTGCTCCTTCTCGTCTTCGGAAAGCTCCAGCTTCGCCAGAATCCCTACATATTCGATCGTTTCATCAGAAATCACATTTGCCATCGTTTTTCTCCCATTTTCCCATCCTGCCGCTCTCCGAAAGCGGTTAGTCTCTGACCTTGATATGCACTTCGCGAAGCTGCTGCTCCGTCACCTCATTCGGCGCACCGCACATCAGATCCTGCGCGTTGCCGTTCATCGGGAACGCGATTACCTCTCTGATATTTTCTTCTCCCCGGAGCAGCATAATCATACGGTCTACGCCCGGCGCCATACCTGCATGCGGCGGAGCTCCGAACTGGAACGCCTGATACAGCGCCCCGAATTTATTTTTCAGCGTTTCTTCGTCATAGCCCGCCAGTTCAAACGCTTTCACCATAATATCGATATCGTGGTTTCTGACCGCGCCGGAGGAAAGCTCCACGCCGTTGCATACAATATCGTACTGATATGCGAGAATCTCCAGCGGTTCCTGCTCGTTCAGCGCTTTTAAGCCCCCCTGCGGCATAGAAAACGGGTTATGCGTAAAGCCGAGCTGCTTTGTTTCCGGGTCAAGCTCATACATCGGGAAATCATTGACATAACAGAACCGGAATGCATTCTTCTCATACAAATCCAGCTTTTTGCCAAGCTCATTGCGAATCTGTCCGGCATAATAGTTCGCCCGCTCTTCCTTATCGGCGATGAAGAAGATCGTATCGCCCGCCGCAAGATTTGCCGTCTGCGCCAGTTCCGCTTTCAATTCCTCCGGAATGAATTTGTCGATCGGTCCCTTATAAGACATATCCTCTTCCACTTCCAGATAACCGAGACCGCCCATGCCAAGCGAAACCGCAAAATCAAGCAGTTTCTCATGAAAGCCTTTGGACATATCGGCATGGACCTTGATCGCTCTGACCGTCCGTTTCAGGAACGGCTTGAACGTGCATTTCTGGAAGAAATCCGTCACATCCATAATGCGGAGCGGATTGCGCAGATCCGGTTTGTCCGTACCAAACTCCAGCATCGCCTGCTTGTAGCTGATCACCGGATACGGCGCCTGCGTTACGACCGCCCCCTCCGGCGCAAATTTATTAAACGTCGCCGTCAGCACCTCTTCTCCGACGCGGAATACGTCTTCCTGCGTCGCAAAGCTCATCTCGAAATCAAGCTGATAAAATTCTCCCGGAGAGCGGTCCGCTCTCGCGTCCTCGTCTCGGAAGCACGGCGCGATCTGGAAATATTTGTCAAAGCCGGACACCATCAGAAGCTGTTTATACTGCTGCGGCGCCTGCGGAAGCGCGTAAAATTTCCCTTTGAACTTACGGGACGGCACAATATAATCTCTCGCGCCCTCAGGAGAGGAAGCGCATAAGATCGGCGTCTGAATTTCCAGAAATCCCATTTCCGCCATCTTTTCCCGCAGGAAGCTGATCACCTTAGAACGGAAAATAATATTGTCTCTTACCTTTGCGTTCCGAAGATCCAAATATCTGTACTTCAGGCGTACGTCCTCGCGCGTTTCCTTCGAAGTCATGACCTCGAACGGAAGCTGCCTGTAAACCTTGCCGAGCACAGTGATCGTTTTTGCTTCCAATTCGATCGTTCCTGTCGGAATTTTCGGATTGTACGTCTCTTCGTCCCGCTTCTCGATCACGCCCTCGATCGAAACGCAGTTCTCCTTTGTAATGCCGTGCAAAAGCTCCGTATTACGCAGCACGACCTGAAGCACGCCGTACATATCGCGCAGATCGATGAAGGATACGCCGCCGTGATCTCTGATATTCTCAACCCAGCCTGCCGCTTTGATCGTCTTTCCGATGTCGCTTTCGCGAATTTCTCCTATGTTTACGGTTCTGTAACTGTTTTCCTGTTTCATAATGCTCCTCCGCTTTTTCTGTTGCGCGGTGTGGCTCCGGTTTCCTTTTTCCGCTGAAATAAAAAATCCCGGAATACATCTCTGTATTCCGGGACGGGAAATCATTCATGACCCGCGGTACCACCCGCATTGATAAGCCGACATTTCTAACAAAATGTGTAACCGCCTTATCCTCTCTTGACACTTAACGCGTGCAACGTATGCCCCTACTGACCGCTCCGCGTTCAGGACATCTGCTCCAGAGTGTTCCCTTCGTTACTTCCCGCGAGCGGCGCTCTCAGTCGGTGACGCTGCATTCCTGTCGTTTTCCATAACAAGAGTCTCTTTCACTGCATTTTGTGACTGCTTTGTCTTATCGCAGCCGTATTTGCTTTGCTTGATATGTTAGCACAGGATTTTAAGAATTGCAAGAAGATATTTCAATTTCTTTTGCAACATTTCTAAGCTCCACGCCGCTGCCTGACCGTATCAGCAGTCTTTCCTTTTTATGGAAAAACACAAATGCCGAAGAAAACCGTATTTTATAATCCCGCTGTTCGCCTGCGCGCATCAGCGCAGTCAGGTTGATCTGTTTATAATCCTTTTTACGCAGGATCATGCAGAGTCCTATTTTTTGGTATTTTCCCTTTTTATTCCGCATATAAACGACGGCGTGTTCCATCAATAATGAAAACAGCAGAAAGAACAACCCGCACAGAATGACCGCCATCCATACGGAATACAATATTACTGTCTTCTTCCAGCCTTTGGTTCTTTTTTCCGGTTTCTGCTGTAAAAAAGGGGCTTCCTCCTGTTCCGGTTCTTTCGGCGCTGTCTTTTCTTTTGGCGTCAATCCGCGGTTTTCCGGCTTTTTTGCCTCCCCAGATTCTTCCATACTACTTGGAAGCTCTGTCTTTGGTGCCGTTTTCTTTGCATCTGAATAAGTTTTCATTTCTTTGATTTCCGGTATCTTTACATGTTCCGAGCGCATCTTTTCCTCCGTTTTTTCTTCTATTATTTCTTCAAATATGCGGCCCAGACCGCCGCCGTTTTTCTTTTCTCCTTTTTCACTATGTTTCTCTGTTTCCTTCTTTTCCGTTTCCTCTTTTTTTTCGTCATAGGCAAAGGTAAAATTCTTTTCCCGAATATTTCCAACCATGTCTTTTACCCATACCGTATAAGTTCCCGCTCCCGGAATCAAAAACTCCGGCTCCGCCGTAAAGTGAATTCCATCCGTCGAGTATGCTTCTCTGGCAAGTCCGCAGCCCGGCGTGCCGTCCGGCTGCAGGTCTTTCGCTTCGATTTGTATGGCAGCGCCGCCTTCATACCATCCCTCCGGGCGGTTACAGGTCGCTTCAGGAGGCGTCGTATCGATTTTGGAAACCAAAAAGTCTTCTTCTACGATATTGCCCGCATTGTCCCTTACCTTACAGGTAAACGTTCCGTTTCCGGAAACAGTAAAGGTATTCTCGCCCGTCCATATGGCGTCGCCGTTGTCATCCTCCTGCCAGCTGCAATAATTTTCCGGGAGACCGGAGCATCCGTCTTCAGATGAAGCAGGCGCATCCTCCGCAAAAACTGTCAGCGTAACCGCTTCCTTTGTCCAGCCTTCTGCGGATTTTTCCTGCCGCGCCAACGGCGCAAGTCTGTCAATATTTTGGACGACGATAGAAGCGCTATTCGTATTTCCCGCCATATTTCGCATCATACATTGATACGTTCCGTTTTGGAAAATTGTATATGCCGTCTGATCCGTCCATACCGCATTTCCGTCCGCATCCGTTTTCCATGAAAGATGCTGCTCCGGAAGTCCTTCGGCATTATTTTTCACAGACGCCCGGAGTTCGACCTTTCCATTCGTCCACTCCGTCCGATCCGCCTCCAATACGATCGAAGGAATAATAGACGCTACCCGGATCACAATATAACCGTTCCCCGAATTAGAACCCGAATAATCCAATTCGCTTTGTAATACCGCGTTTGCCAGACTGAATGCACTTGTCGTCCCGCCGCTTCCTCCGCCGCCCGTCGTGCCGGAGCCGTCGTTATTAAGCGTTACATAAGATGCGGCGCCGCCGCTTCCGCCTTTTGCGCTCAGCAGCAAAGAGGAACCGCTTCGTATTCTGGAAGAACCGCCTCCTCCGCCGCCCGTCGAGCCTCCGGAATGGCTGCCGACATTATCGCAGATCGTCATTTTATAATCTCCATAATCACCGTCAGGATAACCACGATACTGCCATATCGTTCCGACTCCATAATCCGTATTCTTCCGGTGTTTCCAAATTTTACGGGAATAACCATACTCCGTTACTTCCTTTGGGTTTCCATTCGTGGAACCCTCTCCAAATCCCTCCGCAACAGAGCGCTGTGGTTGGCTGCCTGCCTGTATAGACAGTTCTGTCCCTTTTTTCAAAAAATATCTTCTGCCGATCGCGCCGCCTTTTTTCCCATCGTCCGATGAGCCGCTTTTTCCCTTATAATCACCGGCGCCGCCCTGCGCTCCATAGCAGTACAAGTCGTAATATCCGTCCGCCGGTACTGTCCATGCCGTTTCTCCTCCGGTAGCATCGTATCTGTTTTGCTGACCCGGCTGAGGAGTTTCCTCAGAAATACCGATACTGCGTCCCGATACCGCCAATGCACGCTTGAGGGCATATTGTTTGACCGCTGTCACAATGCCCTCTGCCGCTGTACCCTGCTCATCGTCCTCAACTGTGCACGTCGCCTCGTCCTGCCCGCTTTCGTTTTGCTCTGCGTTTTCTTCTTCCGCGCCTTCCGATCCGGCAATTTCTTCTTGCGCATCTTTCCTCGGCTCATCCTCTTCCTGATTATCTTTTTCCGGCAGGCTTTTTTCTGTTTCCTCCTGCACGGCGGTTTCCTCTTCCCGCGTGCTTTCTTCCTGCGCGTCCGTTTCCCGCGTGCTTTCTTCCTGTGCGTCTGTTTCGATTTCCGTTTCCTGCGTATTTTCTTCCTGCTTGTCCGTTCCTGTCTCCGTTTTCTGCGTGTTTTCTTCCTGCGCGTCCGTTTCCTGCGCGGCTGCATACATGCTTTCTTCCGTTTCCGCTCCCTGCACAGTTTCCTTTGTTTTCGGCTCGGCATACACCTTTCTTCCCGGAAAAGGGTACAAAAAAGAAACGGTCGCGACGACTGTACACAAAATAACCGATATTCTGTTTTTCAACTGCATAGCTTCCTCCTGTTTCGTTTTGGTTGTCGCTTCTTTCCCGGGAATGACGCTGTGAAAATAAATGAAAAAAATAATGACTGGCAGAAATGCCTGTTTCCGCCATGATAAGAAGAGTTTTATAAAAACTCTCTCAAAGAAAAAATAAGACACCGGACGTTTTGTTCCGTCCAGTGCCCATATTCTACTATAGAAATTCTGATTTGTAAATATCAGGTTTGCACAAATCATGGATAAAATCAACGCATTTTCTCTCCGCCGGTCATTCCTCACTTTGCCTGTTGCCGCCGTTAATCCATTTCAAATATGCGTTGATAAAAAGATCGATCGCGCCGTCCATAACCGCGTCCACATTGGAGCTTTCCGCCCCGGTACGGTGATCCTTGACCATCGTGTATGGCTGCATGACATACGAACGGATCTGATTGCCCCAGCCGATCTCCTTGACCTCTCCGCGGATGCCGGAAAGCTTCTGCGCATTTTCTTCCTGTTTGAGCAGGTACAGCTTCGCTTTCAGCATCTGCATCGCCTTATCCTTATTCATATGCTGGCTGCGCTCGTTCTGGCACTGTACGACGATACCTGTCGGCAAATGCGTGATACGGATCGCCGAAGATGTCTTATTAATATGCTGACCGCCCGCGCCGCTGCTTCGGTACGTATCGATCCGCAGATCGTCGTCGTTGATCTCAATGTCAAGATTTTCCTCAATATCCGGCATAACGTCAAGCGATACGAACGACGTCTGGCGCTTTCCCTGCGCGTTGAACGGGGAAATACGCACGAGACGGTGAACGCCCTTTTCGGATTTCAAGTAGCCGTACGCATTCTCGCCGTTTACCTGAAACGTGACCGACTTGATGCCCGCCTCGTCTCCGTCGAGGTAATCCAACACCTCTACCTGAAAGCCGCGTTTTTCTGCCCAACGCGTATACATCCGGTAAAGCATGCCCGCCCAGTCGCAGCTCTCCGTGCCGCCCGCGCCTGCATTCAGCTTGAGGATGGCATTGTTTTTATCATACTCGCCGGAAAGCAGCGTGCCGATCCGGATCTCTTCGAATTTTGCAATAAACGCATCCAGTTCCTGCCTTGTCTCGGATACAAGCTCCGCATCCTCTGACTCGTAGCCCATCTCGATCAGCGTCTCGATGTCTTCGTATTGGGAAGACAGTCCGTCGCAGGTTTCTACCAGATCCTTTAAATTTTTCAGTTCCTTCATTTTGCGGTTGGAATCATCAGGGTCGTCCCAAAAGCCGGGCGCCTCCATTTCCATTTCCAGTTCTTCAATCCGCTTTATTTTATCAGCGAGGTTAAAGTGAATCCCTCACTTCCGCTAATGGAGTTTCATATGCCTGTAATTCGGCTTTCATCTGATCTAATTCTACCAATTAACGTCACCTACTTTCTTTTCTGTTCTCTGTTTTTATAATGCAAACCGTTCCATGCAATATCTTTCAACCAGTTGGATCAGCTCGTCCGCCGCCGCGACCTGACGTTCGCACTCTTCTCTGCCGGCAATATAGAAATCATCGTAATCACTCGCATGGCGTATTTCTTCGGCTTCGCTGATTTTCCGCCCTATCTCTCTTGGGAAAATTCCGGTTTTAATATAATTCTTATTAAAATTTCCGATCGCATCCTTATGACGTTTAAATGCCTTTCCGCTCAGCGCATGGACGGCATTGACCGCGTGAAAGATAGCGTAATAGGCTCTGTTGTTCGCCCCTTTATATTCTTCCGCCGCTAATAATATTCTTGCTGATTTTAAATCAGATTTTGCGGTCTGAAGCCGGTGCAAAGCAAGATCCTCCCGCGTACCGGAATCGTCTTTAGGCTGTTCCATACAAAACCACTCCTTCTTTATGGATATTGGCATAAAACGGATAATTCGCGATCCATTTTTTAAAATGCTCTTCGCTCTTAGCAATCGGCTTTATATCAAGGTCATTGTCCAAGTTAAAATCATATGTCATATAGGAAAGTTTCTGGCTATATGCCTTTAGGTCTAAATCAGACAAGTCCAGCAGAATCATAATGTCCACATCCGAATCCTGCCTGAAATCTCCTCTGGCATAAGAGCCATACAAAATCACCTTACGCAAATGCAGTCCATATATTTTCCGGATTTCTGAAATATACCGTTCCAGCAGGCTCTCCACCTTCCGCGCACCTACTTTCTGCCGCAGCAATTTTTATATTTCTTACCGCTTCCGCACGGACACGGATCGTTCGGATAAATTTTTGCAGATTCCCTTCTTACCGGTCCCTTTTGTACGGAATCGTCTTTATTGGTTCCCGTTACTTTCGCTACCTGTTCTCTTTCCACCTTCTGCTCGACTCTGACATGGAACAGCAGCTTCACGGTATCCTCGCGGATGCTGTCCGTCATACTGTCAAACATCTCGTAGCCGCTCAGC
>JAGARW010000023.1 GCA_017621975.1 Lachnospiraceae bacterium
AAACGGGATATTAAATACCGCGCCACGCCGGAAGGCGGCGAGTCGCTTTGTCTGATCCAGCGGGCGATCCTGACGGCGTCATGGCAGTATGTAAAGACGGGCGGCGTTCTTTTGTATTCGACCTGTACGATCAGCTGGGCGGAAAATGAAGAAACGGCGGACTGGTTTTTACGAAAGTTTCCGTTCCATGCGGAGAGCCTGCGTGCCTATCTGCCGGAGAGGCTTGGCGGGGAAGTCGGAGAGAGCGGCTGTTTTCAGTTCCTGCCCGGCGTTCATGGGACGGACGGCTTTTTTATCGAGCGCTTTGTGCGGAATATTTAGAAGAAATAAAACGATTCCGGGCGGAAAACAGTATGCGCCGCGGGATCTGTCAGAAAACACAGGAATGTTTGCAAATTATGAAAACAGATATCAAATCACTGACTTTGGAGGAACTGAAGCAGGAATTAATACAAATGGGAGAGGCGCCGTTTCGCGGCGGTCAGATCTACGAGTGGCTGCATGTGCGGCTGGCGCGCAGCTTTGACGAGATGACGAATCTTTCCAAGGCTCTCAGGGAAAAGCTGAAGGAACGGTTCGCTCTGACCGCGCTGGAGGCGGTCAGGGTGCAGGAGTCCAAAATGGACGGAACAAAGAAATATTTATTCCGCCTTTCGGACGACAATGTGGTGGAAAGCGTATGGATGCGGTATCATCACGGCAACAGCGTGTGCATTTCCTCACAAGTGGGCTGCAGGATGGGCTGCCGTTTCTGCGCTTCGACTCTGGACGGGCTAGAGCGGGGGCTTACGCCGTCCGAGATGCTCGACCAGATTTATACGATCAGCCTGCTGACCGGAGAGCGGGTATCCAACGTCGTCGTCATGGGAACGGGGGAACCGCTCGATAATTATGACAATCTGATCCGGTTTCTGCGGCTTCTGACAGGTGAAAAGGGGCTGCATATCAGTCAGCGCAGCGTTACGGTATCGACGTGCGGCATTGCGCCGAATATCAGGCGGCTGGCGGAGGAAGGGCTGCAGATCACACTGGCGCTTTCCCTGCACGCGACGACGGATGAGAAGCGTAAGAAATTAATGCCGATCGCAAATAAATATCCGCTTGCGGAGGTGCTCTCCGCCTGCGCGTATTATTTTGAGAAGACAGGGCGCAGGATTACGTTTGAGTACAGTCTCGTCGGCGGGGTGAACGATACGGATGAGGACGCGGAGGAGCTGATCGGGATCGCTTCCCATTTAAACTGTCATGTCAATCTGATTCCGGTCAATCCAATCAGGGAGCGAGCGTTTGTCACGCCGCGGCGGGAGCGGGCGCTGGCGTTCCAGAGCAGACTGGAGCGCGGCGGAGTAGGCGCGACGATCCGCAGGGAGATGGGCAGGGATATCGACGGCGCGTGCGGACAGCTGAGGCGGAGACATATGGAAAAAAAGATGGAATGATGACCGGCTACGTTGCCGATAGGTGAGGAGGCGAAGAATGGTTCCTGCCAATAAATGCAGTCGAAAATCTAGAATTTCCGACGCGTTTCATCGAAGTAAACTGCTCTGACATGAGGAGTATTATGAAAAATTGCACTGACCGGAAAACGAACAAAAATAATTGTCATCTGCGCCCGCTTATGATAAAATAAATACAGGCATAAATTTCTAAAATTCTAATCGTTCTGTGATTCTTTAGAACAGCGGGCATACCGCCTGCGTCTGTTTTCATTTCAGAAACTCTATGCTGATTCCCACAAAACAATAAAGCAGGAGTGTCTGGAATAAAACGGCTCCTGCAACCGTTATGACGAAAGGAGCGGTTTATGGAAAAACAGTACAAAATTATTCGGAATCATAAGGATACGGTGTTCCGTCTGTTGTTTGCCGGAAAGAGGGAGCTTCTGACGCTTTATAACGCCTTAAACGGCACAGGCTATGACGATCCGGAGGCGATTCGAAGCTATACGTTGGAAAATGCGATCTATATGAATGTCAAAAACGATATTTCGTTTCTGCTGGATTCGGAACTGAGCCTGTACGAGCAGCAGTCCATCTACAATCCTAATATGCCCCTGCGGAACCTGATCTATATTGCCAGACAGTGGGAGACGTATGTCCGTAAAGGTTCGCTGTATTTGTCCGGTCTGGTAAGAATACCGGTACCGAGATTTGTGGTGTTTTATAACGGAACGCAGGAGCAGCCGGACAGACAGACGCTTTTGAAAAAGAGACGCCCGATCCGGAACTGGAGCTGAAGGTATTGATACTGAATCTGGGAAGCGGGCATAATAAAGAGCTTTTGGAAAAGTGTACCGCTTTAAAAGA
>JAGARW010000024.1 GCA_017621975.1 Lachnospiraceae bacterium
GCGGTCGCCTTCTTTGTAATCTTTGATAAATTTCATATGTTTTCTCATCCTCTCTGATTTCCGTTTTCTTGTCCAAATGCAAAAGGCGCTTTCCCTCGAACCCTTTATTTTAACTCTCCAAGCGTCAGCTGGAAGCTCATCGCCTTATATTCCTCCTGGTTTTTGCGCATCAATGTAACATTGACCGTACTTGCCGGCGTGCAGTCCGAAAGCGCCTGCATATATTCTTCATAATTGCCTACCGTCCTGCCGCTCAGGCTCACGATCACGTCGCCGCTTTGAATACCCGCCTGCATCGCGGGAGAATCCATTTCTATTTCCGTCACATAAGCGCCATACGGCACTTTCAGCCTCTGATGGATCTCGTCCGTCACATCCGTTCCGTAAATTCCCAGATAGGGCTGGCTTTTCCCATTGGATAGTCTCTCTATCGTCTCCTTCAGCTCGGAAATCCCAAGCGCAACAATCATATTTTCCATTTCATCGTCTCTGTAATTCTGATTCATAACGCCGACGATCTGTCCCTGTAGATTGACAAGCACTCCCGTGCTCCGGCTGCTGCCGTAAATATCCGTTGTGATCAGCTTGTAACGCGAATCTACCGTATGCAGAGCGTTGCCGCTCGACGTCACGGTTCCGTAAACGACAGAGCCGCTTACGCCCGTCGGACTGCCAAGCGCAATGACCGGACTTCCCGTCAGGGACGCATAATTAGAGCTTCCAAACACCGCCGTCTCGATACGGTCAAGCGTTTCCTTACCGATCTCTTTCTTATCAATGAAAAGAATCGACAATCCTGTAACCGGATCATTCATCTTGATCTCCGCCTGCACGCTCGTCCCGTCGCAAAAAGTAACGCTGATCGTCTCTACCGACTTTACCGCCTGCATATCTGCCAGCACAAAGTATTCTTTGCTGTTATTGGCAGCGATGACGCCTGTCGTCTGCCCCTTGCTCTCATATAAGTTATCAAACCAATCCGTATCTGAGGTAACGCCCGTGACGGTCACAAGGCATTTCGACACCTCGCCTGTCAGCTCCTGAAGCCGCTTATATGTTCCTTTATAAATATCCAGTTCATCGGTTTCTGTCTCCGCAGCGGTATTCTGATCTGTTTCGGTTTCCTCTTCGTTTTCCTGCTCCAGTTCTTCGTCGTCCAGCGCCATATCTTCCGGCAGAATTTCTTCGGTCTCCGGCGGAAAGGTAATATTTTCCGCCGGCTCTTCCGGATAAAGCCAGTTGCTGAACACCGGTTCCAGCACAAGTACGGTCAGACAGGCGACAAAGCCGAACAGTACCGCCATTGCCGCCGTAAGCGCCGTCCGGCGCAGCAGCTTCTTCTTATTCAGCGGGCGTTCCTTGATCCGTTCCTTCATGAAATCAAACTTCGGCAGCTCCTGAATTTCATTTTCCTTTTTGTGATCTTCCATCGTTCAGACCAGACCTCCATTATCTCCATACCAAATATCTCAATGCCAAACCGCTTTCCGCTCAGGCGTCTTTCGATCTCTACGCTTTAGTATAGACGATGCCGCAGGCACTGACAAGTTCAAACTTAAACGAATGAGGTCTTTCACGAAGCCGGAATTCATGATATACTTTGAACATGAATGCAAAAGTATTGAAAACACTCGAATTCCATAAAATCATTAATACATTGGTACAATTTGCCACCTCGCAGCCCGGCAAAAAGCTCTGCGGCGAACTGCTGCCGTCTGACGACCGGGAGCAGATCATGCAGGCGCAGGCAGAAACGGAGGATGCGCTGCGCAGGCTTTTCCGTAAAAGCGCTCCATCCTTTTCCGGCAATCAGGAACTGGGCTATCTTGTAAAAGGACTGGAGATCGGCGCCGTGCTTTCTTCAGGCGATTTGCTGCGCGTCGCTTCGCTTTTGGAATGTACGTCCCGTATCAAGGCTTACGGGAGACAGGAGCGTGACGACGAGGCGGCTGATTCTCTGACGGAAATGTTTGAATTGCTTGTTCCGCTGACGCCTCTGACAAACGAGATCCGACGCTGCGTTCTTGAAGAAGATGTCTTTGCGGACGACGCCAGCCCGGCGCTGCGCCGTATCCGCAGAAGCCAGAGCGGCGTCAACGATAAGATCCATGCGCAGCTCACAAATATGGTCAACTCATCCTACCGCACGTATTTGCAAGATGCGGTTGTCACAATGCGCAACAACCGATACTGCATTCCGGTCAAAGCGGAATATAAAGGGCAGGTGCCCGGTATGGTGCACGACCAGTCCTCCACAGGTTCTACCCTGTTCATCGAGCCCGCCGCCGTCGTATCGCTGAACAATCAGTTAAAAGAATTGGAAGCTGCGGAGCAGGCGGAAATCGAAAATATTTTACGCACGCTCAGCGCAATGGCGGCGGAGTACTCCAAGGAGCTTCTCTCGAACCAAAAGCTTCTGACGCAGCTTGACTTTATTTTTGCAAAAGCGTCTTTGGCGCTTTCCCAGAATGCGACAAAACCGCTTTTCAATGAGGAGCGCCGTATCCGCATCCGCAAAGGACGCCATCCGCTTCTTGACAAAAAAACAGTCGTACCGATCGATATTTATCTTGGCGAGGATTTTGACCTGCTCGTCATTACGGGACCCAACACGGGCGGCAAGACCGTTTCCTTAAAAACGGTCGGACTGTTTACTCTTATGGGACAGGCAGGACTGCACATTCCCGCGCTCGACCGTTCGGAGCTGTCGATCTTCCGCGAGGTCTACGCCGACATCGGTGATGAGCAGAGTATTGAGCAAAATCTCAGTACCTTTTCTTCTCATATGACGAATACCGTCCGCATCCTTTCGCAGGCGGACGCGGATTCTCTCTGCCTCTTTGACGAGCTCGGCGCAGGGACAGACCCGACGGAAGGCGCCGCGTTAGCGATCGCCATTCTCGATCATCTGCACAGCCGCGGTATCCGTACAATGGCGACGACGCATTACAGCGAGCTCAAGGTATACGCCTTGTCAACGCCTTACGTCGAAAACGCATGCTGCGAATTTGACGTCGAAACGCTCCGTCCGACCTATCGGCTGCTGATCGGCATTCCCGGCAAAAGCAATGCCTTTGCCATTTCCAAAAGACTCGGTCTGCCTGATGAGATCATCGAGCAGGCGCGCAATCAGATCGACGAAGAAAAAGAAAGCTTTGAGGACCTGCTGACCGATCTCGAAAACAGCCGTATCACGATCGAAGCGGAACGGGAAGAGATCGCATCCTACAAGCAGGAAATCAAAGCGTTAAAAGAAAAATTACAGGAAAAGCAGGAAAAGATAGAGGCTTCCCGCAGCAAGATCATGCAGGAGGCAAACGAACAGGCAAGAGAGATTCTTCAGGAAGCAAAAGACATTGCCGACGAAACCATCCGTTCCTTCCAAAAGGCGGGACCGAACGCCTCTATGAAGGAGCTTGAAAAAGCAAGACAAAAAGTACGCGGCAAAATTTCCGAAAAGAACGAAAAGCTCGCCATCAAGGAAAATGCTGCTCATGTCAGCGGCGTAAAACCGGGACAGTTAAAAAAAGGCGACGCCGTCAAGGTCGTCTCAATGGGGCTGAAGGGAACCGTCAGCACCCTGCCCGACAAAAAGGGCAATTTATTCGTCCAGTGCGGTATCATCCGTTCCCAGGTCAATATAAAAGACCTCATCCTGATCGACGAAGAGACAATCCACACACCGTCTCTGCAGCGTACCGGCACGGGCAGGATCAGGATGTCAAAGTCCGCCGCCGTTTCGACGGAAATCAATCTGCTCGGCAAAACGGTCGATGAAGCGCTCGCCGCGCTTGACAAGTATCTCGACGACGCATACCTCGCACATCTGCCGAGCGTACGGATTGTACACGGCAAGGGCACGGGCGCGTTGCGCGCCGCCGTCCATAAGCAGCTAAAACGCATGAAAAACATCAAAGAATTCCGCCTCGGCGAATTCGGCGAAGGCGACGCAGGCGTCACTATCGCAACATTCAAATAAAAGGAGCCTCACATGGTAAATAAACAAAAAATTCTGATCGTAGATGACGATAACAATATTGCGGAACTGATTTCCCTCTACCTGACAAAAGAATGCTTTGAAACGCAGATCGTCAACGACGGGGAATCCGTACTTCCCGCTCTCAGCGCCTTTCACCCGAACCTGATCCTGCTCGATCTGATGCTTCCGGGCATCGACGGCTATCAGGTATGCCGTGAAGTACGCGCAAAATCTACCGTTCCGATCATTATGCTTTCCGCCAAAGGCGAAATCTTTGACAAAGTACTCGGTCTGGAGCTTGGCGCGGATGATTATATGGAAAAGCCGTTTGATTCCAAAGAGCTTGTCGCAAGAGTCAAGGCCGTACTGAGACGCTACAAGGTCGTTCCCGCGCCTGCGGAAAACACCGACATCAAATGCGTCGAATATCCCGACCTGACGGTCAACCAGACAAATTATTCTGTCGTTTATATGGGAAATTCTATCGAAATGCCGCCAAAAGAGTTGGAACTGCTCTATTTCCTTGCATCCTCTCCAAATCATGTATTTACGAGAGAGCAGCTTCTCGACCAGATCTGGGGCTATGAATACGCCGGGGACACACGTACCGTAGACGTACACATCAAGCGTCTGCGTGAAAAGATCAAAGACC
>JAGARW010000025.1 GCA_017621975.1 Lachnospiraceae bacterium
AGCTGCGCTATGAAGAGATTATTACAGGGCTTGAGATTGATCTTTCGCTCGATCAGGAGTTTGAGGAGATCGAGCGGCAGTTCAAGGCGAAAGCGGGAAAGGATTATGCGGCTTCCCGCGGAGAATATTTAAACGGCATCATTATGGCGCGTTATCTTGATTTTGCTTTTGTCGACTCGGCGGAGGTCGTCGTATTTGACGAGGACGGCAATTTTAACGCGGATAAGACGGACGCGCTTTTGGGCAGGCGTCTGGAAGAGCTGGAACGCGCCGTCATCCCGGGCTTTTACGGCGCGAAGGAAGACGGAACGGTAAAGACGTTTTCCCGCGGCGGCTCCGACATTACCGGCTCGATTGTGGCAAAGGCGGTTCATGCCGACGTGTATGAAAACTGGACGGACGTTTCCGGCTTTCTGATCGCTGATCCGCGCATCATCGACAGACCGGAAGGAATTGAGACGATTACTTACAGAGAACTGCGGGAGCTTTCTTATATGGGCGCCACCGTTCTGCATGAGGACGCCATTTTCCCGGTGCGCAAGGAAGGCATTCCGATTAATATCCGCAATACGAACGCGCCGGACGACAAGGGTACATGGATCGTGGAAAGCACCTGTCAGAAGTCCAAATATATCATTACGGGAATCGCCGGAAAGAGAGGCTTCTGCTCGATCAATATTGAAAAAGATATGATGAACTCAGAGGTCGGCTTCGGCAGAAAGGTGCTTCAGGTATTTGAAGAGAACGGAATTTCATTCGAGCATATGCCGTCGGGAATCGACACGCTGACCGTGTTTGTGCATCAGGATGAATTCATCGATAAGGAACAGAAGGTCGTGGCGGGACTGCACCGCCTGACGCGTCCCGATTCGATCGACATTGAATCCGATCTGGCGCTGATCGCCGTCGTAGGACGCGGCATGCGCTCTACAAGAGGTACGGCGGGACGCATTTTCTCCGCGCTGGCGCACGCCAACGTCAATGTCAAAATGATCGATCAGGGTTCGAGCGAGCTGAATATTATCATCGGCGTCAGCGATAATGACTTTGAAGCTGCGATCAAGGCGATTTATGACATGTTTGTCATTTCGCAGCTTTAACGGACACGGCTCTTTGCGCCGAAGCGTCGCAAATGAGCCTTGATGCGACAACCGAAGTCGCCTGCGCGAACTTCGATTGCGCAATTCCTACGCTACGCTTCGGAATGGAGATTAACATGAAACTGGATTATTTGTTTGAAGAGAAGAAAAAGCAGGTGCTTTCTTTTGAAATATTCCCGCCAAAGCATGGGGCGGCGCTGAAAAATATCGACGAGACGCTGGAAATTTTAAGCAGCCTGCATCCAGACTTTATCAGCATCACATTCGGCGCGGGCGGAAGCGCGGTCAACAACAAGACGATTGAGCTGGCAAAAAAGATCAAAGAGACTTACCATATCGAACCTGTCGTGCATCTGACCTGTCTGAATTATACAAAGGAAGAGATCACGGGCATGCTGAACGAGATGAAGGAGGCGGGCATTTACAACCTGCTTGCCCTGCGCGGCGACCGCAATCCCGATATTGAGCCAAAGAAGGAATTTCATTATGCGTCCGATCTGATCCGGTTTATCAGGCAGCAGGGCGACGACTTCCATATCTGCGCGGCATGTTACCCGGAGACGCATCCGGCGGCGGAAAGCAGGGCGGCTGATCTGCGCCATTTGCGGGAAAAGGTAGAATGCGGCGCGACGCATCTGCTCTCCCAGCTCTTTTTTGACAACGATACGTTTTACCGGTTTCTCGAGGACGCGGCGATCGCCGGAATCGATGCGCCGATCGAGGCGGGCATTATGCCGGTGACAAATAAAGCGCAGATCGAGCGCATGGCGACGATGTGCGGCGCGAGCCTGCCGGAGAAATACAAACGCATTATGCAGAAGTATGAAGACAACAAGGACGCGCTGCTTGACGCGGGACTGGCGTACGCGATCAATCAGATCGTCGATCTGCTTGCAAGCGGCGTAGACGGCATTCACCTGTATACGATGAACAATCCGACGGTCGCAAGAAGGATATGCGACGGCGTACGGAATCTGATTTAGCGCGCTGTAGGAATGTGGTTTAGCGCGTGCTGTAGGAATCTGATTTAGCGCATGCAGTATTGACTTTTTCACGGCGAAGTATGATAATAAATATGTTGTAAATACAGTTGCACATTAAGAGATTGAAAGAGAGGACAACAGGAAATGGAAAAGAAGAATATTGACTGGTCCGGTCTTGGATTTGGCTATATCCAGACTGACAAACGCTATGTAGCAAACTACCGAAACGG
>JAGARW010000026.1 GCA_017621975.1 Lachnospiraceae bacterium
GGACGCATACGCAAATACGCTTTTTCAGGAGGCAATTCAGATCGGGATGGAAATCAATAACCGTTATCATACCCCGGAAGAATTGCGGGAGCTTATGGGGCGGTTGACGGAAAAAGAGATTGATGATACCTTCCGTTTGTTTCCGCCGTTTTACACCGACTTTGGGAAAAACATTACCTTTGGAAAAGATGTATTTGTCAATTCCGGCTGCCACTTTCAGGATCAGGGAGGTATCGCCATCGGGGACGGCACCCTGATCGGACATAACGTGGTGCTCGCAACCATTAACCATGACCTTGATCCGAGAAACAACCGTAAAAATCATTATGCGCCGATCACCATAGGGAACTATGTCTGGATTGGTTCTAATGCCACCATATTACCCGGTGTAACCCTTGGGGACTGGTCGGTGGTGGCTGCCGGAGCCGTAGTCACAAAGGATGTGCCGCCTTATACCGTGGTGGGCGGCGTACCTGCAAAGGTACTCAAGCTGATAAAAAACGAATCCGATAAGGAGGGCGTAAATGAAGAAGATTCTTAGTCTTGCATTTGCTTTATCTCTGGTATTCGCTATAACTGACTGCGGGCAGACCGTACAGAATAATGTGGATGCCACGGAAAGCATGGAAACAGTTCCGGCGTCGAATGATACAGAAAGCGCACAGGAGGAGCCTGTGTCTGCTGATGAAAGTGTGGCACCGGACATAAAGGAGGAACCGGTTATGAGGGCAGAATTTAATTTTGAAACAAAGACCGTCATGCTGAACAGCGGATATGAAATGCCGATCAATGGGCTGGGAACTTACAGCCTGCATGGGGATGAATGCATCAATGCTGTAAAATCTGCACTGTCCAGTGGTGTGCGTCTCATTGATACGGCTTCTGCTTATGGCAATGAGGAGGAAATCGGTCAGGCGATCCGGGAGGCAGTCGACGAGGGTATCATTAAACGGGAGGATATTTTCGTTATCACCAAAATCTATCCGGGCAGCGAAATGGAAAACCCGGAACAGTCCATTCAGGCGTGTCTGGACCGCCTTGACATCGGCTATGTGGATATGATGCTTTTGCATCACCCGGATTCCAACGATGTGAAAGCATACGAAGCGATGGAGCAGTTTGTGGCAGAGGGAAAAATCCGCTCCATCGGGCTGTCCAACTGGTATGTGGAGGAACTGACAGAGTTTCTGCCGCAGGTGGGTACGGTTCCCGCCCTTGTGCAGAATGAGATTCATCCCTATTATCAGGAAAATGATGTCATCCCGTTTATTCAGGATTTAGGAATCGTGGTGCAGGGCTGGTATCCGCTGGGCGGACGGGGACATACGGCAGAGCTGCTTGGCGATCCGGTGATTTCAGAAATTGCCGAGACTCATAGCGTATCTTCCGCACAGGTCATTTTGCGGTGGAACCTGCAAAAAGGCGTGGTGGTGATTCCCGGTTCCAGTAATCCCGATCATATCAAGGAGAACACAGAACTCTACCATTTCTCTTTGACTGATGAGGAAATGGAGCGGATCAATGACCTTGACCGCGGCGAGAAGCATGATTGGTATTAAGAATACATAGATGGAGGAAATGGACATGAAAGTATTGGCGATTAACAGCAGCGCGAGAAAAGACGGAAATACGGCAATTCTTATCAATACGGTGTTTGAGGAGCTGAAGAAAGAAGGCATTGAAACGGAGATGATTCAGCTTTCCGGTAAGACGATTGAGCCTTGTAAGGCTTGCTGGGCCTGCGGCGGAAGGAAAAACTGCGTCCATAAAAAGGATCCGTTTCAGGAGATTTTTGAAAAAATGACGCAGGCGGACGGGATCATTCTTGGCTCCCCGGTCTATACGGCAAATATTTCTGCGAATATGCAGGCGCTTTTGGAACGGGCATCCGTGGTGACGGATATGAACCGGGATGAAAATCTGTTTACTCATAAAGTCGGTGCGGCTGTTACGGCAGCGCGCAGAGGCGGCGCTGTCAATGCGCTGGATGCCATGAATCACTTCTTTCTGCTGCAAAATATGTTTGTGGTCGGATCTTCTTATTGGCCGATGGCTTATGGACAGATGCCGGGAGAGGTTCAGTCGGATGGCGAAGGGCTGGAAACCATGAGAAGTCTTGGACGAAATATGGCGTATCTGCTCAAAGCGCTGGATGAAAGGCGGCAGAAACAATGAAAAAGTCGATTTATGTACTGCTTTCTTTTGCACTGGTTTTTATTATGGCCGGGTGTGGAAATCATAAAGCGGAGGGCGCACAGGAAAGCGCTTCCATGCAGCCGGAGGCGCAGTCAGAACAAGCTGCGGATAACGGGGAAGAAAGCTCTGAAATAGAAAGTCAGGAAGCATCGGAACCTGTCTCAGAGCCGGAACAGGAGACAGATATGGAACAAAAAACTTTAGTGGTGTATTTTTCTGCTACCGGCACAACGGAATCGCTGGCGGAATATGCTGCGGAAATTCTAAATGCAGATATTTATGAAATCGTGCCGGAAAATCCCTATACGGAGGCTGACCTGGCTTATTATACAAATGGACGGGCGGATCAGGAACAGAATGATCTTAATGCGCGTCCCGCGATCTCCGGAAGTGTAGAGAATATGGAGGAATACAGTACGATTGTTCTCGGCTATCCGATCTGGCATGGGCAGGCGCCGCGAATCATCAGCACTTTTTTGGAAAGCTATGATTTTTCGGGAAAGACAATCCTGCCTTTCTGCACTTCCCATAGCAGCGGGATTGGCTCCAGCGCCGACAATCTCCATGAACTATGTCCAGATTCTGTGAAATGGCTGGAGGGCAGGCGTTTTGAAGCCGGAACTACGAAAGAAGCTATGGAGAACTGGCTCGAAGGTGCCATATTGAAATAGTTATTTGAGATGCCGCAGACTGTGCGCAGAATAACGCCTCTCTTATTGATAAGATTTCTCGATAAACAAGAAAAAGATGGAAGAGCAAGGTATCGGCATGTATAATAAATAATCAAAGAAAAAACGGGTCGTAACCGGCCGGAGATAACATAAAAGGGGAGGAATCTGAAATGATTGATATTTTAAAGGGAGCGGGAATCAAAAAAACGGGGATTTTTGCAGCAGGCGTTTTGTTCGGAACGGCAGGAATCAGACTTTTGTCCAGTAAGGACGCTAAAAAAGCGTATACGCAGTGCACCGCGGCGGCGCTCCGCGCGAAGGAATGCGTTATGAAGACGGTAACGACGATTCAGGAGAACGCGGAAGATATTTATGCGGAAGCGCAGCAGATCAACGAAACGCGCGCAGAGAAGGAAAAAGAGTCTGAGAACGCCGATGCAGAGGAAGCGGAAGAGGAATAAGAACAGAAAAAATAAAAAGGTCAGACACCTGTGGGAAACCGCAGGTGTTTTCCTTCCTATTCTATGATCAGATTCTGATACGAAAAAGAAAGACTGTTAAAGATTGAAAAATCACTCGAATGAGCTGATTGTTCAATCAAAAATTTGAGTCAAAGCCTCAAATTGCCTTGATCGCAGTCGGAAATCTGAAATTTCCGACGCGTGTCGCCGCAATAAATTGCTTTGACATGGAGGGAAAGATGAAATTTCGAATTTTGCATGAAATAAAAGGGCGTATGCGCGTTCATATGGCGCAGACTTCCATGACGGACCGGGAGGCGGATACGCTGCAGTATTATCTGGAAAGCCATCCGGCAGTTTGGAGGGCGAAGGTATATGAACGTACGCAGGACGCCGTTATTTATTTTACGGGAGAGCGGGACGAACTCATCGGTGTTCTGAAGCGGTTTTCCTATGAGAACGCAAAAACGCCGGACTGCGTGTTGGAGCTTTCCGGGCGGAAAGCGAACCGGGAATATCTGGACCGTCTGGCTTGCAAGGCGCTCCTGCGTTTCGGGAGCAAACTGCTCGTTCCGTATGTCCTCAGATGCGCGGTGACGGCGGTAAAATCGTCGAGGTATATCTGGCGGGGAATGCGTTCTGTGATGCGAAGAAGGATCGAGGTCGCCCTGTTGGACGGCATCGCGATTTCGGTATCTGTGCTCCGCAGAGATATGAAGACGGCGGGCTCCGTGATGTTCCTGCTTGATATCGGCGGGATATTGGAAGAATGGACGCATAAAAAGTCCGTGGACGATCTTGCGAGAAGCATGTCGCTGAACGTCAGCAAGGTATGGCTGCTTTCAGGCGGGCAGGAGGTGCTGACGGATACGAACCGGATCGGGGCGGGCGATCTGATCGTCGTGCATATGGGAAATATGATTCCCTTCGACGGATCGGTCGTAAACGGCGAGGGTATGGTCAATCAGGCGTCTCTCACAGGGGAACCGCTTCCGGCCGCGAAGAAAAAAGGCGGTTATGTCTATGCGGGTACGGTGTTGGAAGAAGGAGAGCTGACGATACAGGTAAAGGAAACGACGGGCGCGACGAGATACGAAAAAATCGTAACGATGATAGAAGAAACGGAAAAACTGAAATCGGGCGTAGAGAGCAGGGCGGAGCATCTGGCGGACAGGCTGGTGCCGTATACGCTGCTCGGAACGGCGCTTGTCTATCTGCTTACGCGCAATACGGCGAAAGCGTTGTCCGTTCTTATGGTCGATTTCTCCTGCGCGTTAAAGCTGTCCATGCCGATCACGGTGCTTGCCGCGATGCAGGAGGCAAGCAGACACCGGATTACGGTAAAGGGAGGTAAATTCCTTGAGAAAATCGCGGAGGCAGATACGATCGTTTTCGATAAAACGGGTACGCTGACGGAAGCGCAGCCGAGAGTCGCCGAGGTAGTTCCTTTCGGGGCGGAGAGCCCGGAAGAGCTGCTTCGCATCGCGGCATGTCTGGAAGAGCATTTTCCGCATTCGATGGCGAAGGCGGTCGTGAACGCGGCGAAAGAAAAAGGACTCATCCACGAGGAAAATCATTCCAGAGTCGAGTATATCGTCGCGCACGGCATATCGTCGCGGATGGAGGAGAAAAAAGTAGTCATCGGCAGCTATCATTTTGTCTTTGAGGACGAGGCATGCCGGATTCCGGAAGGTATGGAAGAAACCTTCCGCAGCCTTCCGGGCGAGTTTTCCCAGCTTTACCTCGCCATCGACGGGGTACTGGCGGCGGCGATCTGTATCGCGGATCCGATCCGAAAGGAAGCGCCGGGCGCGGTCTCACTGCTGAAGCGGAGCGGATTTTCCAAGATCGTGATGATGACGGGAGACAGCGAACGTACCGCGGCGGCCGTTGCGGACAGGATCGGCGTGGACGAATATTATTCGGAGGTATTGCCGGAGGATAAGGCGGCGTTCGTACACAGAGAACATGCGCAGGGAAGGAAGGTCGTCATGATCGGAGACGGCGTAAACGATTCTCCCGCGCTGTCGGCTGCGGACGTCGGGATCGCGATCAGCGACGGCGCGCAGATCGCCAGAGAGGTAGCGGATATTACGATCGAAGAGGATAATCTGTACGAGCTCGTTTCCCTCAGGACGATCAGCGACAATATGGTCAACCGGATTCATAGAAATTATATCAGCATTGTCGGTATCAATTCGGCTTTGATCCTGCTCGGCGTTGCCGGAATCATACCGCCGGCGTTCTCGGCGTTGCTTCATAATACGTCGACGCTGATGATCAGCATGAAAGCCATGAGCGGCTGGAAAACAGAGTCGGTCCGGGAAAAGGATGAAACTATGTTTGAACGGACAGGCACATGATACTTTGCAGAACCATCGGACGATAACCGATAAAAAGAATGCAATCTGTAAAAGAATGCTGTATAATGCTGTCAAAGGCATGATACGGCATTTTTTATTTCGTAGGATTCGGGTGTCAAAAGTCTTTATTTTTACAGTATTTTTCCAGACTGCACAATATATTTCATTTTCGGTTTCAGAGCTTCGGATATAAGTCTTTCTAAGCGTTTCGAATATAAATCTAATAGTAACTGACGCAACTGGCGAAAATTCGCCGTCCATGGCTCAGTTTCGCCTTTTTCGGACATCCTGTCCGAAAATTGCTGCAAACAAGACGAAACGCTAAGAAAGTCTAATATCCTGCGCAGTCATAGAAAATGAAATATATTGCGAAGTCTGAAAACATCGGTATTCAACAGGGGTTTTTGCCATACAAATCTGCACAGGTACATCTTGGGATGCGGGCGAAAAGGGAGCGTTCGCTTCAAAGTCAGGAGGAATAGATTGAAAAATCACTATGATGAGCTGATTTTTCAATCGACAATTTGAGTCAGAGCCTCAAATTGCCTTGATCGCAGTCGGAAATCTGACATTTCCGACGCGTGTCATCGAGGTAAATTGCTCTGACATGGAGGATTGGTATGAAAAAAAGAACGATACGGCTTATTTTGTTTTTATGCAGCGCGGCGTCGCTGGTGATTTCCGCGCGGTTGTTTTGGAATATGGGCGTTTATGTCGATATCGCGGGGACTTCGCCCGCGGTCGTTTCCGGCGGCGGCCTTTGGCTGGCAGCGGACTGGCTGCGGCTGTTTCTGCTGTTTGTATTAACGGTTCTGACGGGCTCGGAGCTGTGGAAGGAAGAGAAAAGCTGGATCGTCGGTACGGCGATAGCGGCGGGGGTTTTGTATTTGGCCGCCGTTATTTTGCATTGGAAACGGAAGGCAGCGGCGGCGGTGTCGATTATCGGCGGTGCGGACGGACCGACGTCGATCTTTATAGCAGGAAAAATTCCCGCGCGGTCAACCGTCGCGGCGGTCGCCGCGGGCATTGCGCTTTTGCTGCTGGTCGTATTTTTAATCTGGAAGATTGGAAAGAGGCGGAGGGACGAAGACGAATGAAATATGAAGGAAACAGGAATGACAATCCGTTATTGCTGGCAATGATTGAGTTTGACAGCGGCGATGCAAAGCGCGTCCAACACTTTATCAAGGTATATCAATTTGCGAAGCTGATCGGGGAGGAAGAAGGACTGGACGAAAAAACGCGTTATATTCTTGAGACGGCGGCGATCGTACACGACATTGGAATCCGTCCGGCTGAGCGGAAATACGGGAGTTGTAACGGCAGGCTTCAGGAGCAGGAAGGACCCGCGGAAGCGGAGCGGCTGCTTTCCGCGCTTGGATATGACGCTGACGTCATAAACAGGGTGTCTTATCTGGTCGGACATCATCATACGTATACGGACGTGGACGGAATGGACTACCGGATTTTGCTGGAGGCGGATTTTCTTGTCAATCTGTATGAGGACGGCTGCGGAAAGGATGCGGTCCGCAGCGCCTATGAGAACATTTTCCGGACGGAAAGCGGGAAACGGATATGCAGGACGATGTTTGGCGTCGGGATAGAAAATGATGCGGAAGATGAGTAAAGCATGGGAAAACAAATCAACTATTGGCTTGGATATGAGGAGTTTCTGCAGATTGCACAGGAGGCGTTAGACTGCGGGTGCATTATCATGAAAGCTGTTTCGGACAAAC
>JAGARW010000027.1 GCA_017621975.1 Lachnospiraceae bacterium
AAAAAAGCCATTTCGCGGAGACGCTGCTTCAAAATATCGAATTCATAAACGGTCGTTTCCTGAAAAATGGTTTCATCCGGCTTGAAAACAACGGTCGTTCCCGTTTTTTCCGGATCGCAATCACCGATCTCCTTTAAGGGATAGCATACGTGTCCTTTTTCATATCTCTGCCGATAAACCTTGCCGCCTTGACAGATCGTAACCTCAAGCCAGTTGGAAAGCGCGTTGACGACGGACGCGCCGACGCCGTGCAGACCGCCGGACACCTTATATCCCCCGCCGCCGAATTTACCGCCGGCATGAAGAATCGTAAACACAACCTCTACCGCGGGAATGCCCGCTTTATGATTGATCCCGACCGGGATTCCCCGACCGTTATCTTCTACCTTAACCGAATTATCCTTATTAATCGTTACCTTGATCGTATCGCAAAAACCCGCGAGCGCCTCGTCGACGGAGTTATCTACAATTTCATAAACAAGATGATGAAGCCCCCTGCTCGACGTACTTCCAATGTACATACCCGGTCTTTTTCTGACTGCTTCCAATCCCTCTAAAATCTGGATCTGGTCCGCTCCGTATTCCGTACTCATAGTTTCCTCCTCAATCAGATCAATTTTCACTCGCTACCGTTCCGTTTACTACATGAAACATTTTGTTCATTTCAAATCGATTGTTAATAAAATCATCAAGACCTGTACATGTGATGATTGTCTGGATATCTCCAATGCTGCTTAAAAGATAATTCTGCCTGCTGCTGTCAAGCTCCGACAAAACGTCGTCAAGCAGTAAAACGGGCGTATCTTTTGATATTTTTTTAACAAGTTCTATTTCAGACAATTTTAAAGAGAGGGCAGCCGTTCTTTGCTGTCCCTGAGAACCGAATTTTCTAATGTCAATCTCTCCGACCATAAAACAGAAATCGTCCCTGTGAGGACCCGTCGTCGTCTGTTTCAGTCTGATATCCCTTTCTCTGTTTTGTTCGCATTTCTTTTCAAATTCTTCCAGAGAAACGTCGGGTTCATAAATAATCCTAAGCTCTTCTTTTCCGCCGGATAATTTTTTATGAATCTCATAAATCATCTCATTGAGCTGATCGATAAAAACCTTTCTTCTCTCAATGATCTTGCTTCCAAAGGAAACGAGCTGCGCGTCCCAGATACCGAGCGTTTCCTGAAGCTGAGGCTGAAAATAAAGATCTTTCAGAAGTTTGTTTCTTTGATTGATAATCTTATTATAATGATTCAGATTATAAAGATAAAAGCTGTCAAGCTGACAAAGCTCCATATCTACAAAATGACGCCGTTCGGAAGGACCGTTTTTAATAATGCTTAAATCCTCCGGTGAAAAAAAGACAACGTTTAAAAGACCAAGCAGCTGCGAGGCTTTCTTTATTTTCTGACCGTCTATTGCAATTCCTTTTGACTTCGAGCTGCGCAGATGCATATCCACCTTATAACCCATCGATTCTTTTTCAAGATAGGTGCGGATATGCCCTTCTTCATAACCAAATCGTATCATATCCTTATCTTTGCTGCCTTTATGCGATTTTGTCGTCGCCGATACAAAGATTGCTTCTAAGATATTCGTTTTTCCCTGCGCGTTGTCGCCGTATAAAATATTTGTTCCTCTGTCAAACGTAAGACTTAAGGATTCGTAATTTCTGAAATTGGAAAGCTCAAGCGATTTAATGATCATCTTTCGCGCCCTCAATCCGAACCTGTTTTCCCTCGTATTCGATCACATCGCCGTCATACAGTTTTCTGCCACGCCTAGTCTCCGTTTCTCCGTTTACCGTGACGACTCCGTCCAAAACGGCGAATTTAGCTTCAACGCCGCTTTCGCAAAATCCGACCGCTTTCAGCGCCTGCCCTAATTTAATAAATTCATCTTTTAATTTTATTGTTTCCATTTTTACCATTTTTAACCAATTAAAATTATGCACTATGAAACAGTTGTAAAGTTGACCGGAAGAATCAGATAAATATAATTTTCTCCCGAATCCCTGATGAAGCACGGAGCCTTCGGATTGACCATATAAACGTCGATCTCCTCGTCGTCGATTACCTTCAGCGCGTCGATCAGAAATTTAGGATTGAAACCGATCATAATATCCTTGCCGCTCTTTTTGATATCGATTTCTTCATTCATGCTGCCGACTGTGGAGTTTATCTTTAATTCCATGCCTCCATCCGTAATCGTAATGATGATCGGCTTTTTATCTCCTTCCTTGATCAGAAGCGTCGCTCTGTCGATACAGCTTAAAAATTCCTTTTTGTTAATCTTTATTTTCGTTTCATAATCACTTGAAAGCATCTGGTCGATTCTGAAATATTCTCCTTCGATCAAGCGTGAAACAACGATCGTATTGTCAAATTCAAATACAACATGCTTATCCGTAAAGAAAATAGAAACATCTTTATCCGCGTCTCCGCTTAAAATTTTACTAATCTCATTCAATGTTTTGCCGGGTACAACGACCTTTTTTGCCGGATAGAAATTTTTTAATTTAATGTTGCGGATCGAAATTCTGTGTCCGTCTAAGGAAACGACCTTCAGATTATCTTCTTTGATTTCAAACAGCTCGCCCGTCATTAGTTTGTTATTATCGTTATCCGCGATCGAAAAGATTGTCTGTCTTACAACTTCCTTTAAAGTAAACTGTGAAACGATAATACTGTCGTTTCTTTCGATTGCCGGCAGATAAGAAAAATCTTCACCTGATTTTCCAATAATATTAAATTTTGCTTTTTCGCATGTAATAGTCGTCTTAAAAGAAGAATCCGTTTCAATCGTAATATCATTATCAGGAAGCTTACGTACGATTTCAAGGAATATTTTAGCGTCAAGCGCAATCATTCCTTTTTCCACAATCCTGCCTTCTATTTTTGTTTCTATTCCTAGTTCCATATCGTTTGCAGTCAGCGTAATATCGCTTCTTCTTGCATCTATCAGAATACATTCTAAAATAGACATTGTCGTTTTACTGGGAACAGCTTTTGATACAATCTGTACGCCATTCAAAAGATTTGCTTTAGAACATACAAGTTTCATTTGTGAATAACTTCCTTTCTTAATTTTATAATTGCCTGCAGCGCCATATCTGTTATTTATATTTTATGAATTCAGTCATCGTATTCATAATAAGTGTGAATTTGTTCATATCTCTTCTATTATACTATTTATGAGCCTAAATGAAAATGTTTTGCTCGTGAAAAAGTTTGAATTACGCGTGAATAAAAAGAAATCCATGTTGATAATTTTTTTTAGGAAGGATTCAGCTTCTTCTTAATGATTTCTATTTTATTGCGAAGTTCTTCATCTTTTTCGATTTCTTCGGTAATTTTATTCACACCGTGGATAACGGTTGTATGGTCTTTTTTGTTCAAAAGTTTTGCAATGTTTGCAAACGGAATATCGATCAGGTTGCGGCAAAGATACATAACAACGTGCCTTGGCTGAATCAGCTCCCCGTTTCGCTTTTTGGAAGTAATATCGCCAGGGCTGATATTATAATGCTCGGCGACTGTTTCCAAAATAAGGGAAGGCGTGATCGTTTTTGGTTTGTCAGGATAAATAATATCCTTCAAAGCGTCTTCCGCAACCGCAAGCGTTAATTGTTCTACTTTATTTAATCTTGTAAAGGCAATGATTTTATTAAAAGCGCCTTCCAGTTCACGTATATTGGACTTGATATTCGTTGCGATATAATCAAGAATATCGTCGCCTATCTTTTTATCGAAATTTTCAGCGTTTTTTCTAAGAATTGCCATTCTTGTTTCATAGTCGGGCGCCTGAATATCGGCGATAAGACCCCATTCAAAACGGGAACGGAAACGTTCTTCTAATGTTTCCATATCCTTTGGGGGTTTATCTGATGATAAAATAATCTGTTTTCTTGCGGAATGCAGTACATTAAAGGTATGGAAAAATTCTTCCTGCGTACTTTCTTTCCCAATAATGAACTGAATATCGTCAATAAGAAGAACGTCTACCGTTCTGTATTTTTCACGCAACGTCGTCATTGCCGCAGCATTACCGCTTCGGATCGATTCGATCACTTCGTTTGTGAACTGTTCGCTTGTTACATAAAGAACCTTCATTTTAGGATTCTGTTCTAAAATAAAGTGACCGATCGAATGCATCAGATGCGTTTTGCCGAGACCGGCCCCTCCATATAAATAAAGGGGATTATAAGTAACGCCCGGGGATTCCGCGACGGCAAGGGATGCGGAATGAGCAAATTTATTATTGCTTCCTACGACAAACGTATCAAATTTATATTTTGGATTTAAGTTAGAATTTTCATAATTGATCAGGTAATAAGGATCGGTAATTTTTTTTGATTCTTCTCCCTCTTCTTCCTGATCCTTTTCTAATATAAAAGTAACGTCATACGTATGTTCCATCATTTCTGATATAGTAACCTGAAAATAGCTTTTATATTTGCTGGAAATATATTTCAAGGCATGAGACTGGTCGGAAGGAATGGAAATAATGACAGTATCGTTTTCTACTTTATAAAATTTTAAATTGGAAACCCATGTATTATAAGAAATTTCCGAAAGATCATATTCTTTACGGACGGTTTCTTTAATTGTTTCCCAACTGTCTTTGATAATATCCATTTTCTATTCTCCTAATCTCAAAATATCTCAAATATATATTACATGATATAAAAGAAAATTTCAAATGCTTTGAAAAAGGGAAGGTTGACATATTATTTTGTTTTAAAATAAGATGTGGATAAAAAAGAAAAAAGTTATAAACATGGATTTTACTTGGTTTTTAGAAAAATAATGAAGTTTTACACAGAAAAAAATATAGTTATCCACAAATTATACACATTTTGTGGATAATATTATGTTAATTAAAAAAATTTTTGAAAGAAAAAAAATTATTTTTTTATGGAAAAATAAGCGTTTTACTTGACTTAAAAGCATCTATCTTATATAATCGTAATGATATTTTCCATAAGTAAAAGGAGGTGTATCCACATGAAAATGACATTTCAGCCAAAAAAGAGACAGAGATCTAAAGTCCATGGCTTTCGCGCAAGAATGAGTACTCCGGGAGGAAGAAAAGTATTAGCTGCAAGAAGGTTAAAAGGAAGAAAAAGATTATCAGCATAGGCCGCAGTTATGTGGCCTTTTTTTCTCGAAAGGTTCGAGTCATGATTTTTTCAGAATCTTTAAAAAAAAACAGGGATTTTCAGTATGTTTACAGAAACGGCAAATCGTATGCCAACAAATATTTGATTATGTATTGTATGGAAAATCATCAGGAAAAAAACAGACTGGGAATATCTGTCAGTAAAAAAGTCGGAAACAGTGTTGTAAGGCATCACATTACAAGATTGATCCGCGAAAGCTATCGACTGCATGAAAATATATTTAATAGTGGTTTAGATATAGTAGTCATTGCGAAAAGAAGTGCGGCTGAGATTTCCTACAGGGAGATCGAAAGTGCCATGTTACATTTAGGGAAACTTCACGGAATTGCAGAAATAAAAAATTTATAGTAAATATTGTTATTATAAATAGGAAGTAATTCGTAAAGTATTAGAGATTTGTTATGAAAAAAACGTTGATTTTTATCATAAAATTTTATCAAAAATATATCTCTCCGATGAAAAGAACAAAATGTCCTTATTTTCCTACTTGTTCCCAGTACGGACTTGAGGCGGTTACAAAATACGGCGCTTTGAAGGGCGGTATTTTAACGATCTGGAGAATTCTCAGATGTAATCCGTTTTCTAAAGGGGGATATGATCCTGTTCCTTAGTATAAGGAAACCTATAAGGAGGAAAGAAAATTGTCAGGTGGTATTTTATTGACCCAACAGTCAGGTATTTTAAAACCGATTGCAGTTCTGTTAGGATACCTGATGGATGGTATTTTCATTTTATTAAGTAAAATGGGAATTCCTAACGTTGGATTGGCTATTATTTTGTTTACGATCGTCATTTACGGGTGTATGACGCCGCTTACAATCAAGCAGCAGAAGTTTTCGAAGCTTTCTGCAAAAATGAATCCTGAATTACAGGCAATTCAGAAAAAGTATAAAAATAAAAAAGATAACGATTCCATGATGGCTATGAACGAAGAAACAAAGGCTGTTTACGATAAGTACGGCGTTTCTCCGACAGGAAGCTGCCTGCAGCTTTTGATTCAGATGCCTATTTTGTTCGCTCTTTATCGTGTTATTTATTCAATGCCTGCTTATGTAAAACAGATCAAGGATGCATTTTTTCCGCTTGTTGACAAGCTGATCGCTCAGGCAGGCAGCGCAGAACTGATCCAAGGATTTAAAACTTCCAGCATGTATGCGAAGCAGTTTACAAATGAAGCGTTTGCAAACGGAACAACTTCTTATGTGCAGAATACGTACATTGACTGCCTGAACAAGGCTTCCAGTGCGGATTGGCAGAGCATTGCAGAAAAATTTCCGAGTTTGTCAGCGGATGTAACGAATACGATGACGAAGCTAAACGAATATAATAATTTCCTCGGACTTAATATTTCCGATTCTCCTTCTTTTATCATTAAGAACGCTTTTGTGACGGGCGCTTATGGAATACTGATTGCAGCAATTATGATTCCTGTGCTGGCGGCTTTTACACAGTGGCTTAATGTAAAGCTGATGCCGCAGCCGGAGGCGAACGGAAACGGCGGTCAGCAGGACAGTGTGGCTGCTTCTATGAAGACAATGAATATGATGATGCCTATTATGTCCGCTATTTTCTGTTTTACGCTTCCAGCAGGTATGGGTATTTACGGGGTAGCCGGCGCGGTTGTCAGAAGTGTTCAGCAGGTATTGATCAACAAACATATCGATAAGATGGATATGGATTCAATCATCAAAAAGAACATGGAAAAAAGAGAAAAGAAACTGGAGAAGATGGGCGTTTCC
>JAGARW010000028.1 GCA_017621975.1 Lachnospiraceae bacterium
AAAATATATATAGATTTATTGAAGACGAGCTGGAAGGCAGAGAGCTGCAGAGCTTTATGAAGCATGTGACGGAGTGTGAGGACTGCAGGGAAGAGCTTGCGATCCAGTATCTTGTCACGGAGGGAATGCTGCATCTTGAGAATGAAAGCGCCTTCGATCTGCAGCTGCAGCTTAATAAAAAGATGGAAAGCGCCAGAAAGAAAATACGCTCGCGCAGACGCGTCATATGGTTCATGTATATCATGGAGACCTTGGCGATCATGGCAGTGATTCTGATGACGGTATTGGTGATTATCAAATGAGTGAAAAAATCGTTCTGATTGACGGACACAGTATATTAAACAGGGCATTTTACGGCGTGCCGCTGCTTAGTAACGCAAAAGGGCTTCATACGAATGCGGTATATGGCTTCCTGAATATTTTGTTTAAAATTCTGGAAGAGGAGCAGCCGGAGTATCTGGCGGTTGCCTTTGACGTCCATGCGCCGACTTTCCGGCACGAAATGTATGAGGCGTACAAGGGTACGAGAAAGCCGATGCCCCAGGAACTGCGGGAGCAGGTTCCCGTTATGAAGGAGACGCTGCAGGCGATGGGCGTGCCGATCTGTGAGCAGGCGGGTCTGGAGGCGGACGATATTCTCGGAACGCTGGCAAAGCGCAGCGAAAGAAAAGGAATCGACGTTTCGCTTATTTCGGGGGACCGCGATCTTTTGCAGATCGCTTCGGAGCATATCAAAATACGCATTCCAAAAACAAAAGGGGCAAAAACGGAGATCGAAGATTATTACGCAGACGACGTCAAGGCAAGATACGGCGTGACGCCGCAGCAGTTCATTGAGCTGAAGGCGCTTATGGGCGATACGGCGGACAACATTCCGGGCGTTCCGAAGATCGGGGAAAAAACGGCGATGGCGCTGATGACAGAGTATGGTTCGATCGATGCGATCTATGAAAATCTGGAATCAATTTCCAAAAAGTCGATCCGGGAATCGCTTGCCGCAAACAGAGAACTCGCGGATCTGTCAAAGGCGCTTGCAACGATTAAAACGGACGCCGACGTGCCGTTTTCGCTTGAAGAAGCAAAACTGTGCGACCTTTATACGGACGCCGCCTATAAGATTTTTAAGGAACTGGAATTTAAGAACCTGCTTACAAGATTTAAAGAGCCGTCGGCAGCAGATACGATAACGGAAAGGTTTCGGTGCGTTACCGATCTGGCGGAAGCGGAGGCGGTATTTGAGGTATGTGCCCAGGCGGACAGGGTCGGATTTTCCCTGCTGGAGGATAAGACCTCGGGACTGTGCGGCGTCGGCTTGTGCCGTTCAAAAGACGACATATGCGTCATAAAATGCGAGGGCTTTTTGACGCCGGAGTATCTGGGGGAGAAGCTGGGCAGCCTGCAGGGCAGGACGCTTTTGTGCGGCTTTTTTATGAAGCGGGCTTATCCGTACTTTAAAAGTGATGAGACGGAAAAATGCTTTGATATTCAGCTCGCCGCCTATCTGCTCAATCCGCTGAAGAGCGATTATGCGGTGGAAGATGTGGCGAACGAGCATCTCGGTCTGATGATGCCGGGATATGCGGAGAGCTTTGGAAAGAAGAGTATGCGGGAGGCGGCGGAGCAAGAGCCGGAAAAATTTACGTCCTATGGCTGCTATGCGGCGTATACTGCCTATGCGGCAGCGGACGTTTTACAGAATAAATTGGAAGAATGCGGCATGGCGAAGCTGTTTTGTGAGATTGAGATGCCGCTTTCCTATGTTTTATATGATATGGAAAAGGAAGGCGTCCGCGTCGAGGCGCAGGAGCTGAAGGCATATGGAGAGGCGCTGAGCGGGCGGATCGCGGAGCTGGAAGCCTCGATCCATGAAAAGGCGGGAGAAGAGTTCAATATCAATTCTCCGAAGCAGCTCGGAGAGATCTTATTCGGAAAGCTGTCTCTTCCCGGCGGCAAAAAGACAAAGACGGGATATTCTACGGCGGCGGATGTGCTTGAAAAGCTTGCGCCGGACTACCCGATCGTCGGGGAAATATTGGAATACAGGGGGCTTTCTAAGCTCAAATCAACGTATGCGGACGGGCTTTCGGTATTTATTGGAGAAGATCATAAAATACACACGAATTTTAACCAGACGATTACGGCGACGGGGCGAATCAGCTCGACGGAGCCGAACTTACAGAATATTCCGATGCGGATGGAGCTTGGAAGGCTGATACGGAAGGTGTTCGTGCCGGAAGAGGGGCATATATTTACAGACGCCGATTATTCGCAGATCGAGCTGAGGATTCTTGCCCATATGTCGGGAGATGAGCAGCTCATCGAAGCGTACCGTATGGATGAGGACATTCACCGGATCACGGCGGCAAAGGTATTTCATACGCCGCTTGATCAGGTAACGGACCTGCAGCGGCGCAATGCCAAGGCGGTCAATTTTGGAATCGTATACGGAATCAGTTCATTCGGGTTAAGTCAGGATTTAAGTATTTCCCGGAAGGAAGCGGAAGGATATATTCAGGAATATTTTGCGACGTATCCGAAGGTTAAGGCGTTTCTTGACCGGACGGTCGAGGAAGCGAAGAAAAACGGCTATGTGACGACGATGTTCGGACGCAGACGTCCGGTGCCGGAGCTGTCGTCCGCGAATTTTATGCAGCGTTCCTTTGGAGAGCGGGTAGCGATGAATTCTCCGATTCAGGGAACGGCGGCGGATATTATCAAGATTGCGATGATCCGGGTCTATCGGGCGCTGAAGGCAGCAGGCTGCCGCTCCAAACTGATTTTGCAGATCCATGACGAGCTTGTGATCGAAACGGCGGCGGAGGAAGCGGAAACGGTAGAGCGGATTCTGCGGGAAGAAATGCAGAATGCGGTGCATCTTTCCGTGGAGCTTTCCGTCGATCTGCATACCGGGACGAACTGGTATGAGGCAAAATAGGCGGGCGTTTGAGGCTGACAGGGTATTTTGAAACGGCGCAGCCTGAAATGGAGGAAACGAATGAGAGTGATCGGCATTACCGGCGGCGTCGGCTGTGGAAAGACAAAGCTGCTGCAATATATGAAAGAACATTACAACTGCCGGATTCTTATGGCGGACGACGCGGCGGGGCGGCTTCAGGAACCGGGAGAGGTATGCTATGAGAAAATCGTGGCGCTGCTTGGAAAAGAGATTCTGCAGGAGGACGGGCATATTTGCAAGGCGCGGATGGCGGAGCGGATTTTTGCGGACAAGGAGCTTCTTGCGGCTGTGAATGCAGTTGTCCATCCTGCGGTGAGGGACTACATTGTGCGTGAGATCGAAGCGGAGCGAACGAGAGGAAGCGTTGATTTTTTCTTTTTGGAGGCGGCGCTTTTGATCGAATGCGGTTACGAGACGGTCGTGGATGAAATGTGGTATATTTATGCAAAGGAGGCTGTGCGGCGTAAGCGGCTTAAGGAAGGACGGGCTTACAGCGACGAAAAGATCGACGGTATCCTGCGTTCCCAGCTTCCTGAGCACGTATACAGGGAACATTGCCGCGTTGTGATCGACAACAGCGGAGAAGCGGCATCTGCTTATGAACAGATTGACAAAAAAATGGGGGATTATCTGTGGAAGAAGTAAAGAAATATCAGGGAAAACTCGTATTCGGACTTGATATTGGAACGCGCAGTATCGTCGGGACGGTAGGCTACAAAACCGGCGATCAGTTTTATGTTGTGGCGCAGCGCGTGCGGGAGCATGAGACAAGGGCGATGCTTGACGGACAGATTCATGACATCGGCAGAGTCGGCATGACGATCGCTCAGGTAAAGTCAGAGCTGGAAGCGGCAATCGGCGGCAAATTAAACGACGTATGCATTGCGGCGGCGGGGCGTGTGCTGAAGACGGTTACAGTACATACGCAGCAGCAGTTTGAGGAAGAAAAGGAAATTACGGCAGAGGATATTTATGCGCTGGATTCCAAAGGCATTGAGAACGCCTACGACGAATTTAATCATAACAACGATTCCGATGTGAAATTTTACTGCGTCGGATATTCCGTTATGCGTTATTATATGAACAATTATGTGATCGGCAATTTGGAAAGCCATAAGGCAAAGGAGATCGGCGTTGATCTGATCGCGACGTTTCTGCCGGAGGACGTGGTGGACGGTCTGTATAAGGCGGTAGGACAGGCGGGGCTTGAGGTCGTAAACCTGACGCTGGAGCCGATCGCGGCGATACAGGTCGCTATTCCTGAAATGTACCGGATGCTCAATATCGCGCTCGTGGACGTAGGCGCCGGAACTTCGGATATTTCGATCACGCAGGGAGGCAGCATCGTTGCGTACGGCATGATTCCGATTGCAGGCGACGCGCTGACAGAAGTGATTGCACAGCATTGTCTTGTTGATTTTGCGACGGCGGAGCAGATCAAACGCGACTGCGGCGAAAAGGAAGCGATCGAATACAAAGATATTATGGGACTGTCTCAGACGATCTCGCGCGAAGAGTTGCTTACGGTCGTAAAGCCTGTCGTAGAGACGATGACGAAGCAGGTTGCGGATAAGATCAAAGAGCTGAACGGCGATAAGGCAGTCAGCGCCGTTTTTGTTGTCGGAGGCGGCGGCAAGATACCGGGCTATACGGAAACGCTTGCGCAGGAGCTTGGCATCGTGCCGGAGCGTGTCGCGCTGCGCGGCGCGGAAGTGATGCAGAAAATACAGTTTCTGGAAAAAGAGACAAAAAAGGATTCTCTGCTTGTGACGCCGATCGGCATCTGTCTTTCTTTCTATGAGCAGAGCAATTCGTTCGTATTCGTGACGTTTAACAATAGAAGAATCAAATTATACGACAATGCCAGACTGGCGGTTGTGGACGCCGCTATGCAGGCGGACTTTCCGAATGAAAGCCTTTTCCCGAAACGCGGCAGGGCGCTGCATTTCACACTTGGAGGAAAAAGCCGTATGATGCGCGGTCAGCTCGGCGAGGCTGCCGTCATTACCGTAAACGGCAGCGCAGCGGATATTTATACGCCGATTCACGCGAACGATGTGATCGCCGTACAGGAATCGACGGCCGGCGAGGCGGCGCATCTGACGGTCAGCCAGCTCCCGGAATTTGGCGCGTCGATCTCGGTAATCGTCAATGAGAAAAAGATTACGCTGCCAAAGTTCGCGAGTGTGAACGGGCAGCTCCAGTCGGGGTATTATGATATTTGCGAAAATGACGAGATCGAGATGCTCTGCTTTTATACAGTGCGGCAGATCGCTGAATTCATGGATGTGGTCATCAATGAGCAGATGAACATTTATGTCAACAATAAGCTGGCGGATATGGATACGCATGTATTTGAAAATTTTTCTGTGATCTGGACAATGGAAACACTGGAGCTTTCCGATGTGGAGCAGTATGAGGACGCCGCAAAGGAGAGCGCGTCGGAGGAGGGCAGCTATGCCGATCTGCCGGACGGAGACGGTATGGAGGCGGACGATATGGCAAAGAGTGCCACGGCAAAGAATGCCGCACAGACAGATCCAGACGCAGAACTGGCGGGAGAAGAGACGGAAGCCGCGCCGCGGACGCCGGTTACGATCGGCGTGACTGTCAATAACAGACCGATTGTGCTCTCCGGGAAACCGTCTTATGTATTTGTCGATGTATTTGATTATATTGATTTTGACCTTTCCAAGCCGCAGGGTAAAGGCATCGTTACAAGGCTGAACGGAAAGGACGCGCAGTATATGGAACCGCTTACGGGCGGCGATATGATAGAAATTTACTGGAAGGAATAGGAAGCGAAGCCTTCTGAAACGGAGGAACAAATGAGACTATGCAGCATCGCCAGCGGAAGCAGCGGCAACTGTATCTATGTCGGTACGGACGCAACGCATCTTCTGGTGGATACGGGAGTCAGCGGAAAACGGATCGAGGACGGACTTTCGGGTCTTTCTCTTTCGCTCCGCGACATTGACGGCATTCTGATCACGCACGAGCATGCGGATCATATAAACGGACTTGGAGTGCTTGTAAGAAAACGCGAGATTCCGGTCTATGCGACAAAAGGAACGATACAAAAGATCAGGGAGACAAAGACGCTCGGCTCTCTTCCCGACGATCTGTTTGTGGAGGTCAGGGAAGAAGAGCATTTTACGATCAAGGATATTACGGTCGCGCCGATGCAGATTTCCCATGACGCGGTGCAGCCGGTCGCCTACCGGTTCCGGCATGACAAAAAGCGGATCGGGGTGATTACTGACCTGGGTACATATAACGATTATACGGTGGAATGCCTGAAAGGAATGGACGCGATCCTGATCGAAGCAAATCACGACGTAAGGATGCTTGAGACGGGACCATATCCGTATTATCTGAAGCAGAGAATACTCGGCAGCAGGGGGCATCTGTCGAACGAGCTTTCCGGCAGGCTGCTTTCCCGTCTGCTGCACGATGATCTGAAAGCGATTGTCCTCGGACACTTGAGTAAGGAAAATAATCTGGCGGAGCTCGCCTATGAGACAGTGCGGGTGGAGATCACGATGGCGGACAATGAATTTCGCGGCAATGATTTCCCGATCTCGGTTGCGAACCGGAGCGAGCGGTCGGATATTATAACGATATAGGGAAGCAGAGGCGGAAAACGCTTCGGAATGGAGGAAATTATGAAGAAAACAATTATTACCGTAGTAGGAAAGGACACAGTCGGCATTATCGCGAAGGTCTGCACATATCTCGCGGAGAACGGCATCAATATTCTCGATATTTCCCAGACGATCGTGCAGGGGTATTTTAATATGATGATGATCGTAGACACGTCTGCGGCGGTAAAATCTCATGGCGATATGGCGGATGAGCTGAGCGCGCTCGGCGAGGAGATCGGCGTTATTATCAAATGCCAGCGGGAAGACATTTTCAGTAAGATGCACCGAATCTAAGCCGTGCGCAGACAGAGGAGAAAGCGGCGCCTGCTTGCAGGCGGCAGCTTGAAGCTCTGCCTGCATAGGGCGCAGCCCGTGAACGAGCCGGAGCGAAGCGGCGGCGAGGTGGGCACGGCTTAGATTCGGTGAGGACAGCAGGCAGCCCGTGAACGAGCCGGAGCGAAGCGGCGGCGAGGTGGGCACGGCTTAGATTCG
>JAGARW010000003.1 GCA_017621975.1 Lachnospiraceae bacterium
CGATCTGGACTTTAAGCTGAAACGGATCAAAAACAATCCGATCTGGAAGCTGTCGAAGCCGCTCCGGGGCGTGATGCATTGGATGATCCGTATGAAGGATCGTATCGTGCGTCTCGGCAGCCCGAAAGGGATCGCCAGAAAGCTGCGCAGCAAGATGATCGAGAAAAAAGCGATGCGTCAGCATGGGAAGGCAAGCTTCCCGACAAAAGAGCAGGCGGAGGCGATGCGGGCGGTAACGTTCCCGAAGGACATTACGTTCAGCATTCTCGTGCCGCTTTATAATACGCCGAAGAATTTTCTGACGGAGATGATCGATTCGGTAACGGCGCAGACTTACGAAAAATGGGAGCTGTGTCTGGCGGACGGTTCGGATGCGGAGCACGCTTATGTAGGCGAGATCTGCAGGCGGTATCAGGCGGCGGACGGGCGTATCGTATACAAAAAACTGGAGAAAAACGAAGGGATTTCCGGCAATACGAACGAATGCTACCGTATGGCGACGGGGCAGTATATCGCGCTGTTCGATCACGACGATATTCTCCATCCGAACGTTTTATTCGAATATATGAAGGCGATCTGCGAGCAGGACGCGGATTATATCTACTGCGATGAAGCTACGTTTAAAAACGGAGACATCGACAATATGATCACGCTGCATTTCAAGCCGGATTACGCGATCGATAACTTGCGCGCCAACAACTATATCTGCCATTTCAGCGCGTTTTCAAGAGAACTGCTGGAGGGTACCGAGCTGTTCCGTTCCCAGTTTGACGGCAGTCAGGATCATGATATGATACTGCGTCTGACGACGCGGGCAAAGAGGGTCGTGCATGTGCCCAAGCTCCTGTATTACTGGCGTTCGCACAAGGCGAGCGTCGCTTCCGGCATCAGTGCCAAAACGTATTGCATCGACGCCGCAAAGGGAGCGGTTGCCGATCATCTGCGAAGCTGTGGAATGGATCACTTTGAGATCACAAGTACGCGGGCGTTTGAAACGATCTTCCGGATACGCTATCAGCTGACAGGCTATCCGAAGGTATCGATTATCATTGCGAATAAAGACCATTACGAGGATCTTAGCCGCTGTATTACGTCGATTCTTGATCAGTCTACGTATGAGAATTATGAAATCATTATTGTGGAAAACAATTCCACGACGCAGGAAATCAGGGAATATTACGAAGAGATCGGCAAGCATCCAAAAGTACGCATCGTTACGTATGAAGGCGGATTTAACTATTCTAAGATCAACAATTTCGGCGCTTCGTTTGCCGAGGGGGAATTTCTGCTTCTGCTGAATAACGATACGCAGGTCATTACCGTCAACTGGATCGAAGAAATGCTGATGTACGGACAGCGGAGCGACGTCGGCGCGGTCGGCGCAAAGCTCTATTATGCAGATAAGACGATACAGCATGCCGGTATTGTGCTCGGACTGGGGGCGCACCGTACGGCAGGGCATTCTCATTACAAGGTTAATATTGAAAACGTAGGCTATATGGGAAGACTGTGCTATGCGCAGGACGTGTCGGCTGTGACGGGCGCCTGCCTGCTCGTGCGGAAGCAGTGGTTTGACGAGCTGGGCGGTCTGGATGAAAGCTTTGCGGTCGCGCTCAACGACGTCGATTTCTGCCTGCGGCTTCGGGAAAAAGGATTGCTCAACGTATTTACGCCGTTTGCCGAGCTGTATCATTTTGAATCGAAATCACGCGGTCTGGATGATGAGGATGAAAAAGCAAAGCGCTACAATGAGGAAAGCGAGCGTTTCCGCCGGAAGTGGAAAGCAGTGCTGGATGCAGGAGACCCTTATTACAATCCGAATTTTTCTCTGGACAGAAGCGATTTCAGCCTGCGTCTTGCCGATAAGGGCTGAAAAGCTAAGGCGTCTTTAAGATCGAAACAATAAAAAATTAAAATAGATAATAGGAGGTACAACAATGGGTTACAAAGAAGAGTTTAATTTCTGGCTTGAGGATTCTTACTTCGACGAGGAAACGAAAAAAGAACTGCTGGAAATCCGAAACAATGAGGCTGAGGTGGAAGACCGCTTTTACAAGGAATTGGAGTTCGGTACAGGCGGACTGCGCGGCGTGATCGGCGCAGGTACGAACCGTATGAACATCTATACGGTCAGAAAAGCGACGCAGGGTCTTGCAAACTACATCCTCAAGAAAGGCGGTAAGGAGAAGGGGATTGCGATTGCGTATGATTCCAGATGGATGTCTCCTGAATTCGCAGACGAGGCGGCTCTGTGCATGGCGGCAAACGGAATTAAAGCGTATGTATTTGACGCGCTTCGCCCGACGCCTGAGCTTTCTTTTGCGCTGCGAAAGCTCGGCTGTATTTCCGGAATCGTTGTAACGGCAAGCCACAATCCGCCGGAATACAACGGCTATAAAGTATATTGGGAAGACGGCGCGCAGGTAACGGCTCCGAAAGACAAAGAAATCATCGCAGAGGTTAAGGCAGTAACGGACTACCATACCGTTAAGACGATGGACAAGGAAGAGGCAAAGAAAGCCGGACTCTACGTTGTGATTGGCAAAGAGATCGACGACGCTTATATGGAAGAACTGAAAAAGCAGATCATCCATCCTGAAGTAATCAAAGAAATGGCGGACAATATTAAGATCGTATATACGCCGTTTAACGGAACGGGAAACGTACCGGTCAGACGGATTTTATCGGAGCTTGGCTTTAAACATGTATATGTTGTGCCGGAGCAGGAAATGCCGGACCCGAAATTCACAACGCTCGAATACCCGAATCCGGAAGATCCGAAGGCATTTACGCTTGCGCTTAAGCTGGCAAAAGAAAAGGACGCGGATATCGTGCTTGCGACAGATCCCGACGCCGACCGCCTCGGTATTTATGCAAAAGATACAAAGACGGGAGAATATGTTCCGTTTACGGGGAATATGTCCGGTATGATTATTGCAGAATATATTTTGAGAGAGCGGACGGCGACAGGAACGATGCCTGAAAATCCGGCCCTTGTAACGACGATCGTAACAACGAATATGGCGAAGGCAATTTCCGCCGCATTTGACGTAAAATGCATCGAAGTACTGACAGGCTTTAAGTTTATCGGCGAACAGATCAAGCTGTTCGAACAGACGGGAAGCAATCATTATGTATTCGGTCTGGAAGAAAGCTATGGCTGTCTGGCAGGAACGCACGCAAGAGATAAGGATGCGGTCGTAGCCGTTATGTGTCTGTGCGAGGCGGCGGCATGGTGCAAGAAGCACGGCATTACGCTTTGGGATCAGATGCTGAAGCTGTACGAGCAGTACGGATATTATAAAGAGAGCCAGTATGCGATTACATTAAAGGGAATCGACGGTTCCAAGCAGATCGCTGCGATCATGGACGGGCTGCGCAGCAATCCGCCGAAAGAGTTCGGCGAGCTGAAGGTAACGGCGCTGCGCGATTATGTAAGCGGTAAGGTAACAGACCTTGCAAGCGGAGAAGAGACGCCGACCGGACTGCCTCAGTCCAACGTTTTGTACTTTGACCTGACAAACGATTCCTGGTGCTGCGCGAGACCGTCGGGAACCGAGCCGAAGATCAAATTTTACATGGGCGTTAAAGGCGAGAACCTTGACGACGCGCAGGCAAAGGTAGAAGCGTTGACGGCAGAACTGAAAAAGAAATTAGATTAGGATACGAACAAGTCATGAAGAAATTAATGGATCAGATTTTGAAATTCGGAGTTGTTGGCTTTATCGCCTTTTTCATTGATTTTGGTATTTTTAAACTGCTTTCGAGCGTATTTGGCGTGCATTATCTGATCGCCAACTTTTTCGGATTTACGATTTCACTCATCTTCAACTATGCGGCGAGCATGACGTTCGTTTTTGAACGGAAAGAAAATGCGGACAGAAAAGCGGAGTTTGTTATTTTTACGATACTCAGCGTTATCGGACTCATTTTAAATGAGCTGATCATCTATCTCTGCATCGAAGGAATCTACGAGAATATACCGCTTCTTATGACTTATATGAGCCGCCAGTGGGCAGAAACCTTTGGAAAAGTTGTTGCAACAGGTATCGTTATGGTTTATAATTTCATAACGAGAAAAATTTTTTTGGAAAAGAAGGATAAGTGACGGATTGGAAGGTCTGAAAAATAACATGGGCAAACAGAGAACCTATAGACATGAATATAAGTTTCTGATTGATGAAAAGGACAAGACCGAGCTGTACTACCGTCTGAAAAATCTGATTCCGTTGGACCCCAATGCCGGGGAGGAAGGCCGCTATTGGATTCGCAGCGTATATTTTGACGATTACCGCAATAGTTGTTTCTACCAGAATGAAGACGGCATCAATGAACGGGCAAAATACAGAATCAGGATCTATAATGTGTCCGATGAGAGAATCCGTCTGGAACGTAAGAGCAAAAAAAACGGTATGACATGCAAGGAATCGGCGGCGCTGACGCGGCAGCAGTGCGATATGCTGCTTCAGGGCATGCCGCTTCCGCTTGATACGCCGCAGGCGCAGCAGTATCCGGAAGTGTTGAAACAGTTTCTCGTCCTGATGATGAGTCGCGGGATGCGTGCGAAAACGATTGTGGAATACGAGAGGATTCCTTTTGTATACCCGTCTGGAAATGTGAGAATCACGATCGACCGCAACATTACGTCTTCCCTTGAGACGGCGCGCTTTTTTGAAAAGGACAATTTGCGGTATCCGGTGCTTGAGGCCGGACAGCAGCTTCTGGAAGTAAAATTCGACGAATATTTTCCGACGTTTATCCGGGATCATCTTGAGATCGGAAAATTGCAGCGGACAAGCTTTTCCAAATATTATTTAGGGAGAAAATACACGCATGCACATGCAGGAGGCAGGTTGAGATGAGTTTTAAAGACATTATTAAAAAATCCGTACTGGAAAGCTTTACGGGAAGCAATATTACGACGACGATGGTGTGCGTGACGCTTGCCATTACAGTAATTCTGGCGTTGTATATTTTTGTTGTGTATTATCTTTCTACAAGAAAGACATTCTACAATAAGACGTTTAACGTATCGCTTATGGCGATCGCGGTCATTACGGCGAGCATTATTCTGGCGATGCAGTCCAATCTGGCGATTTCTCTTGGTATGGTCGGCGCGCTTTCGATCGTACGTTTCCGTACGGCAGTCAAGGACCCAAAGGATCTTGTGTTCCTGTTCTGGTCGATCAGCGTAGGTATTATCTGCGGCGCAGGCATTTATGAGATTGCGATTATTGCATCTTTAATCGTGACGATTGGAATTTTTGCACTGGAGCTGACGCCGGTCGGAACGGCAAGCAGTATTCTTGTTGTGAACTGCGGCTCTCTTGAGATGGAGGAGCAGATCATGGAGATCGTGAAGCCGGCAAGCAGACATTCTTCTGTAAAATCAAGAACCGCTTCGGTTGCGGGCGCGGATTTTGTGATTGAATGCAGAGCGAAGAATGCTTCCGAAATGCTTCAAAAGCTGCAGGCGCTGGACGGTATTACAGGCGTATCCTTATTAGCACATGACGGAGAAGTTAATTTCTGATTTGATTTTAAAATAATAGCTGCCTGATAGGGTAATGATAGGATTGGATTCTGCGTCCGCAGAATCCAATCTGTTTCTATAAATATCAATAAGAGACTATTTTGAAGCGTACTCTTTTTCATCGGGAGACTTTAGAATAATGGCAGGAAAAGCGCTTTTGAAACGATCCAACTTAAAAAAAGCATATTACTATTGTAAAAAGAATGGTATTTTGCCTGCTTTTTATGCTGCTTTAGAACGGATTCAAAATAATAACACGTGTTATGAAAAAAGAACGCCGACGCAGGAAGAGCTGGAAGCGCAGCGCAGCGCGGTTTGGGAAAAGCCGGAATGCTTCAGCATTCTTGTGCCGGCATATGAGACGGACGGAGCGCATCTCCATGAAATGATCGATTCCGTACTCGCGCAGACATACCCGCAGTTTGAACTGATCGTTGCGGATGCAAGCGTTTCGGATAAAGTGGAAACAGAGATGCAATACTATAAGGACAGCCGTATCCGCTATATCAGGCTGCCGGAAAATAAAGGAATTTCCGGGAATACGAACGCGGCGCTGTCGGCGGCATGCGGCAGTTATATCGCGTTGCTCGATCATGACGATATACTGGAGGCGGATGCGCTTTACCGGATGATGGAAGCGATCGCCGCATACCGGGAGAGAACCGGGGAAATGCCGCAGATGCTGTACTCTGATGAAGACAAGTGCAGCGGCGATCTGTCGGTTTACTATGAACCGCATAGAAAAGAAAAGTTTAATCTTGATTTAATAATGAGCAACAATTATATTTGTCATTTCCTTGTCATGAAAGCGGAGCTGATGCATGCGTTAGGATTTCGGGCAGAATATGACGGCGCGCAGGATCATGACCTTGTGCTGCGGGCGGCGGCGCGGCTGATGCATCATACAAACGGCATTCTTCATGTACCGTATGTGCTTTATCATTGGAGATGCCATACCGGATCGACAGCCGAAAACCCACAGAGTAAGATGTATGCATATGAAGCCGGAAGAAGGGCGGTAGAAGATTTCTGCCGGACGCAGGGATGGCGGGCGAGGGTTGTGCATACGCGCCATCTTGGATTTTTCCGTGTCGAATATGAAGGCGATGTACTGGCGCAGCGTACTGACCTTGCGGCGGTCGGAGGCAGGATAGTGAGGCGTGGCAGGATCGACGGCGGCGCTTATGCGCAGGACGGCAGAGCGCTGTATGAAGGGCTGAATGCGCACTTTAGCGGCTATATGCACAGAGCCGTACTTCAGCAGGACGCTTTTGCGGTCGATATACGCAGGATCAGGGTACGCGAAGAACTGCGTCCGCTGCTTGCCCGGATACAAAAAGAAGAAAAGGATATTCGAAGGGCTTCTCTTAAGTTCGGCAGGGAGGCAGCCCGGCTTGGCTATCGGATTTTATGGGATCCGTTTATGGAAAATAGAGACTGAGAATGTTTGGCAGCCAGCTTTGGAATGGAGTCAGATCGTAAATATGATAGAAACAACAGTAATCATACCTAATTTAAACGGAATGAACTATTTGGGCGATTGTCTTCGTTCTCTGTACCATTGTGAGACGCCTGAAGCCGGGAAGCGGCGCGAAGGAGAGGCAGAAACGGATCATAAGCTTCAGCCGGCGTTTCCGATTATCGTTGTGGACAACGGTTCGACGGACGGCAGCGTGGAATTCATGGAACGGGAGTTCCCGGAAGTCCGGCTCATCCGGTTCTCGGAAAACAGAGGGTTCTGCGGAGCGGTCAATGCCGGAATCGCTGTGGCAAAGACGCCGTACGTTATTTTACTGAATAACGATACGACGGTGGGGGCTGGATTTGTCAGCTATCTGACGGAGGCGGTCAGCCGGAATCAAAACTATTTTTCCGTAGGCGCAAAGATGGTGTCGATGAAACAGCCTGAGCTGATCGACGATGCAGGGGATTACTACTGCGCGCTCGGCTGGGCGTTTGCAAGAGGAAAGGGAAAGAGCGCGTCGCGTTATACGAAGCCGTGCAATGTATTCGCGGCATGCGCCGGAGCGGCGATTTACCGTAGGGATATACTGGAACGGCTGGGCGGATTTGACGAGGCGCATTTCGCCTATTTGGAAGATATGGATATTGGCTACCGGGCGCGTCTCTGCGGCTACCGGAACCGGTTTGAACCGAAAGCGCTCGTATACCATGCGGGAAGCGCGTCTTCCGGCTCCCGCTACAACGCGTTTAAGGTACGGCTTTCTTCCCGCAACAGCGTATATCTGATCGGAAAAAATATGCCGCCTTTGCAGATCATCCTGAATCTGCCGTTCCTTTTGTGCGGATTTTTCATCAAATATCTTTTTTTTACAAAAAAAGGATTTGGAAGATTATATCTGGAAGGGCTTCTGAACGGATGGAAGCTGTGCCGTTCGAAAGAAGGCAGGAAACGCAGAGTAAAGTTTCAATTAAGCCGCCTTCCGGCATACGTCCGGATCGAGGGCGAGCTGCTTTATAATCTGTTTGTACGAAGAATTTTCTGTTAAGAAAAATTTAAGTTGTACTTTTTGTAATAATATTGTAATATGTTAGGTGGATAGGGGACGCAGTGTGGCGTTATGATAAAAGATAATCAGAAATATTTAAACAGATTACATTTGCTGCTTGATGCCGTTATTGTGGCATGCTCCTATATGCTGGCATGGTATCTGAAGTTTGAAAGTATATTTGCGACGAAGAAATTGGGTATAGGCGTTTTGGAAATGGAGACATACTTCTATGCCCTTTATTTTATTGTGCCGGGATATATTATCCTATATTATTCCTTCAATATGTATACGTCCAAGCGGACGGCGCGGAAGAAGTTTGAGGTGTACGGGATTCTAAAAGCGAATACGGTAGGACTGCTTTTGTTTATCGTCGCGCTGTATGTGATCAATCAGCCGAACTTTTCACGTTCGATGATCTTTATTTTTTATGTCATCAATATCGTGCTGACGACGCTGAGCAGGCAGGTTCTGCGCAATTCCCTGCAATATTTCCGCAGGAAGGGCTATAATCTCAAGTATATTCTGCTTGTCGGCTATTCGAGGGCGGCGGAGGAATATGTGAACCGGATCAATGCAAATCCGCAGTGGGGTTATATTGTCCGCGGCATATTGGACGACCGGGTGCCGAGAGGAACGCTGTACAAGGGCGTTAAGGTGCTTGGCTCAATCGATAATCTGACGATCATTCTGCCGGAAAATAAATTAGATGAAATTGCCATTACGCTTTCTTTGCAGGATTACGGCAGATTGGAAGAAATTGTTGATTTGTGTGAGAAATCGGGTGTGCATACTAAGTTTATACCGGATTACAATAGTCTGATTCCAAGCAGACCTTATACAGAGGATCTGATGGGGCTGCCTGTCATCAATATCCGTTATGTGCCGCTGACGAATACGCTCAACTGGGTGGCGAAGCGATGCGTGGACATTATCGGTTCCGCTGTCGGGCTTGTGCTCATTTCGCCGATTATGCTGGCGGTGGCGGCGGCGGTAAAGCTTTCCAGCCCCGGACCTGTGATCTTTAAGCAGGAACGGATCGGTCTGCACAACAAGCCGTTCCAGATGTATAAATTCCGCACGATGGAAATCCAGAAAGAGGCTGCGGAGAAAAAGGCATGGACGGTCAGGGATGATCCGCGCGTGACAAAGGTAGGCAGGCTTTTGCGTAAGACAAGCATTGACGAACTGCCGCAGCTTTACAACATACTGCGCGGCGACATGAGTCTTGTAGGACCGAGACCGGAGCGGCCGCTTTTTGTAGAAAAATTCAAAGAAGAAATCCCACGGTATATGATCAAGCATCAAGTGCGTCCGGGACTGACCGGATGGGCGCAGATCAACGGCTACCGCGGCGACACTTCGATCCGCAAACGGATCGATTACGATATTTTTTATATTGAAAATTGGACGATGGGGCTTGATATCAAGATTCTTTTTCTGACGATTTTCAAAGGCTTTATCAACAAAAATGCGTATTAATGTACATGCGAATGACAAGGGAGAAAGATAAGATGTCAACGAAGAAATCAAGCAGTTCCAAAAGCAAGAAACTTTCCGCAAAGAAACGGGCGGCGAGAAGACGCAGGCGGACGATTCTTTTTGCAGCGGAGATACTGATACTGGTCGTTATGCTCGGCTTTCTTTATACGGTCCTGAAAACGGAAAAGGTGGATAAGATCCAGATCAATGAAGAAAGCATCGTCATGGAGATGAATCAAAATGTAGAGGACAATGAAGTCATGAAGGGGTATCGTAATATAGCCCTTTTCGGCGTGGACTCCCGCGAAGGTTCTCTTGGAAAAGGAACGAGAAGCGATACCATTATCATTGCTTCGATCAATCAGGATACCGGAGACGTCAAGCTGGTTTCGGTCTTCCGGGACACTTATTTAAACCTTGGCAACGATACTTATAATAAATGCAACGCGGCTTATGCGAAAGGCGGTCCCGAGCTGGCAATCACGATGCTGAATAAAAATCTGGATATGAACATTACAGATTATGTGACGGTCGGCTTTGAAGGTCTGATCGAGGTCATTGACGCGCTTGGCGGCGTAGATATTAATGTGGCGGAAAATGAGATCAGCCATTTGAACAATTATCAGATCAGTATGGTCGGTACGACGACCGACGGCAAGACCTTTACGGCAACGGAAGGAAAGGATTATACGCCTGTTACCCATGCGGGTATGCAGACGCTGAACGGATTACAGGCGACGGCGTACTGCCGTATCCGTTATATCGGCAATGATTTCCAGCGCGCGCAGCGTCAGAGAGACGTCATTACCGCGATCTCCGAAAAGGCAAAGAAAGCGAGCGTGTCGAAGCTTAACGACGTTGCGAACGGCGTGATGGACAACGTATCCACTTCGCTTGACATCAGCGAGATCCTCAGCGTTATGACGGAGCTTGGAAATTACAGCATTGTAGCGAACGACGGATTCCCGTTCGAACAGTACCGCACGACAGGAACGGTCGGCAGTAAGGGAAGCTGCGTCATTCCACAGGATCTGGCGGTCAATGTAACGGAGCTTCATAAATTCCTTTTTGACGAAGACGATTATCAGGTTTCCCCCGAAGTAGAGGAATTCAGTAAGAAGGTTGCAAGCGACACCGGAAAATACGCCAATACTTCGGCGGAGGAATTCGCGGGAAAAGAATCGGCGGACGAGGTTGCTGCCGCCGAATAGAGAAGTGAAAAGGCAGAAAAATCGGAAGGGACCGTATTTCGGTCCCTTTTTGTAAATAGGAATGCACGGTAAAAATATAATGTGTATTTACTGTGTATGCAGCAGGGCAAAGGAAGTTAGAAAATGGAACCAATCGTAGACGTGATTATACCGACGCTGAAGCCGGGAAAAGAATTTTGGGAGCTGATCGACCGGCTGGAGACGCAGACGCTCGTCCCCTCCCGGATCATCATCATGAATACTGAGGAAAAATATTTTGAACGGGCAAAATACGGGACCCGGATCAGACGTTACGAAAACGTGGAAGTGCATCATCTTTCCCTTAGGGAATTCGACCACGGAGATACGAGAAACCGCGGAGTGCGCAAGTCAAAGGCGCCTTACTTTGTCTGCATGACGCAGGACGCCTTGCCGGCGGACGAGCGCTTATTGGAAAATCTGCTGACGCCGCTGCTTTCGGGAGAGGCTGACGTCAGCTATGCAAGACAGCTTCCAAAGGAAGGATGCAGCCCGGTCGAGCGCTTTACCAAACAGTTTAATTATCCGAAAGAGTCACGGATCAAAGGAAGCGAAGACATTCCAGAGCTTGGCATCAAAGCGTTTTTCTGCTCCAATGCCTGCGCGGCTTACAGACGGAGCACATTTGACCGGATGGGCGGTTTTATCCGCCGTACGATCTTTAATGAAGATATGATCTATGCGGCGGGCGTTGTAAGGGCGGGCGGCAGGATTGCTTATGCGTCGCAGGCGCAGGTGCTGCATTCCCACAATTATACATGGAAGCAGAACTTTCACCGGAATTTTGATCTCGGCGTATCGCAGGCGGATCATCCTGAAATTTTTGAGACGGTAAAGTCCGAATCCGAAGGAATCCGTCTTGTAAGACAGACGGCGGCGTATTTGAAGGAAACGGGAAATGAAAAGCTGATTTTTCCGATGCTGTGGGGCAGCGGATGGAAATTCTTTGGCTATAAGCTTGGCAGAAACTATCGGAAACTGCCGAGGCGCTTCGTCATAAAATGCAGTATGAACAGAAACTATTGGCATGAACTGACAGAAAGGTAGGAGCGGGGCTGTATTTTTTTGCAGGAAACGCTTCGGAATGGAGGACTATTATGTGCGGTATCGTTGGATACATCGGAAAAAAACAGGCGGCGCCGATTATTTTGGACGGACTTGCAAAACTGGAATACAGGGGCTATGATTCCGCGGGAATGGCGGTATTTGACGGGGAAAAGGTCAATATCACAAAGGCGGTTGGCAGACTGAAGGTTCTGGAGGAGCTGACGCACGGAGGAGAAACGATGCCGGGCTTTGCGGGGATCGGGCATACGCGCTGGGCAACGCACGGCGCGCCCAATGATGTAAATTCCCATCCTCATTTCAACAAGGACAGGACGATTACCGTCGTACATAACGGCATTATCGAAAACTATATCCCGCTTCGCAACAAGCTGATCAAAAAAGGCTATGAATTCGTTTCAGAGACCGATACGGAAGTGGTAGCGCAGATGCTCGATTATTATTATAACGGCAATCCGCTTGACACGATTCTGAAGGTGCTCCACCGGATCGAAGGCTCATATGCGCTCGGCATGATGTTTGCGGACCATCCCGGAGAAATTTTTGCGGCAAGGAAGGGCAGCCCGCTCATTGTCGGACAAAGCAAGGAAGGCTGCTTCATCGCCTCCGACGTGCCGGCGATCCTGCGCTACACGCGTAAAGTCTATTTTGTTGACGAGCAGGAGGTCGTGCGCCTTGAAACCGATCATATGCATTTCTATACGCTCGACGAGGAAGAGGTCGAAAAAGAGGCGACAACGATCGAATGGGATGCGGACGCTGCGGAAAAGGCCGGTTATGAACATTTCATGCTGAAAGAGATGTACGAGCAGCCAAAGACAGTAACGGATACGCTGCTTCCCCGGATCAAAAACGGCAAGATCGAGATCGAAGAGCTGGGTCTTAGCGACGAGGAGATCGCAGCGATCAAAAAGATACATATCGTTGCATGCGGCAGCGCCTATCATGCGGGCGTGACAGGCAAATATGTGCTGGAAGGGCTGGCAAGGATTCCGGTCGAAGTAGATCTGGCGTCCGAATTCCGGTATCGTGATCCCATTCTGGAAGAGGGAGCGATGGTAATCGCGATCAGTCAGTCGGGCGAGACGGCGGATACGCTGGCGGCGATCCGTGAATCGAGACAGCGCGGATTCAAGGTGCTCGGCATTGTCAATGTCGTCGGCAGTTCGATTGCAAGAGAGTCCGACAATGTCATGTATACATGGGCGGGACCGGAGATCGCCGTTGCGACGACAAAGGCGTACAGCGCGCAGCTTATCGCATTATATCTGCTTGCCGTGAAGTTTGCATCCGTGAAGAAAACGATCGATGAAAAGCTTTATCAGCTTCTTCTTCGCGATCTGAAACGTCTGCCGGATCAGATCGAGCTTCTTTTAAACAACAAAGAAAAGATACAGCATTTTGCAAACCGGTACATCGGCGCGAGAGACGTATTTTTCATCGGACGCGGTATCGATTATGCGATCTCTTTGGAAGGGTCGCTTAAATTAAAAGAAATTTCCTATATTCATTCCGAAGCGTATGCGGCGGGCGAACTTAAGCACGGAACGATTTCCCTGATTGAAGAAGGGACGCTCGTTGCCGCCGTTTCAACGCAGCCGGCGCTTTATCAGAAGATGATCAGCAACATGGTAGAGGTCAAGGCAAGAGGCGCGTTTCTGCTTGCAGTGACAAACGAAGGCAATAAGGAGATCGAAAAGGTTTCGGATTATGTGATCTATATTCCGGAAACAAATCCGTATTTTTCCAATTCCCTTGCGATCATTCCGCTGCAGCTTTTCGGGTATTACGTAGCGGTTGGAAAGGGCTGCGACGTAGATAAACCGAGAAATCTGGCAAAATCGGTTACAGTAGAGTAACGATGGACCGCGTTTTTTATAAAATTTGAATATTTTTATCACACTTTAGACACAAATGCTGACTATACTGAGTTTAAACGATAAGAAAAAATCTTTTCCACAATGGATATCATTTGGAAAGGCACAATAGAAAAGGGGTTTTGACTATGTATGGAAGCAATCAATATTCAGGAAACAATTATCCGAACGATTTTGAAAACGAAAACGTAAATCAGACGCAAGGCGTCTACAGCGGTTATCAGAGCGCGCCGCAGATTCCGCAGGAGCCTCCGAAAAAGAAAAAAGGAAGCGGCGTATGGAAAAAGCTTGCAGTCGGCGCGGGCGTAGGCTTATGCTTCGGTATTTTTGCCGGGACAGGATTTTATGCGGTACAGTCCGTGACAGGGATGCTCTCCGGAAGCACGAGCACAGAAGCCGTATCGCAGGGCGCGGCGGTGCAGAATGTTTCGCCGGAGAATAATGTGATTACAACAAACAATTCCGTGACAACGGTTACGACCGATGTGACGGGCGTTGTCGAAAAGGTGATGCCTTCGGTTGTATCGATCACAAACGTCTACACGGAAGAATCCAATTTCTTCGGACAGAAGCTGGAAAGCCAGAATCAGGCAAGCGGCTCCGGTATTATTGTCGGCGAAAACGATACGGAACTGCTTGTTGTGACAAACGCGCATGTTATTTCGGATGCGGATACGCTGAGCGTACAGTTTATCGACGGAGAACAGGCGCAGGCGCAGGTAAAGGGCTATGATTCCGACAAAGATCTTGCCGTGATCGCAGTGCCGCTTGACCAGATCGGGAGTACGACGAAGGACAGCATCAGCATTGCCACACTGGGCGATTCCGATTCTCTGACGGTCGGGGAACCGGTCATTGCGATCGGCAATGCGCTTGGTTACGGACAGTCCGTAACGACCGGCGTTGTCAGCGCGCTCAATAGAGAACTGGAAGGAACGAACAATAAGCTGATCCAGACGGATGCGGCAATCAATCCCGGCAACTCAGGCGGCGCGCTTGTCAATATTAACGGGGAAGTCATCGGCATCAACTCCAATAAGATCGGCGGAACCGCTGTTGAAGGAATGGGCTATGCGATCCCGATCTCTTCCGCAAAACCGATCATCGAGGATCTGATGACAAAGACGACAAAGGTAAAGGTAGCCGAAGGCGAAAAGGCTTACCTCGGTATTTCCGGTGTGAATGTAACGGAAGAAGTATCCCAGATGTACGGCATGCCGAAAGGCGTTTACGTCGGTCAGGTATATGAAGGAACGGCAGCGCAGAAAGCAGGTCTTGTCAAGGGAGACATTATTACGAAGTTTGACGGCAGCAGCGTGGCCTCTATGGAAGAACTGCAAAAGATGATGGAATATTATCCGGCAGGCTCAGAGGTAGAGATCACGATCCAACAGGGCAGCCCCAACGGCTATCAGGAAAAGAAAGTAACGGTCGTACTTGGCGCGAAGGAAGAAGCGCAGCAGCAGTAAGAAAAGCCGGCAGCAATGATTGAAAAGGAATCATTGCTGCCGATTTTTTCATCATGCGAAGCAGGAAGTATCTTCTTCTTGCCGATTTTGCCGGAGGGAAGTATAATACCTTCATAAAGAGATCATACGAAAGGGTAAAGGAGAATTGTACATGGCTGATTACCGTGATTATGACGAGACAGAAGAATTGGAACAGGAAACGGACGCGGGGGAAGAAGTGAAAGAAGCATCCGGCGAGGCTGTAAAGGAAGAAAAACAGGAGGACAAGCCGGAAAGCGAATATGAGGACGTATGCTTTATTTGCCGCCGCCCTGAGAGCAAGGCGGGCAAAATGTTCAAGCTGCCGAATCATATCTGTGTGTGCAGCGATTGTATGCATAAAACGATGGATACGGTCAGCCAGTTCGATTATCAGGGAATGCTGAATCATAACTTTTTTGACGAGATCAATAAAGGCGGGAAGGGTTTTCCGAATATCAGCTTTGTTAATATTGCCGATCTGCAGGGAGACGGCGGCATTCCGAATAAGCAGAAGCTAAAAAAAAGAAGCGAGAAGAAAAAGAACCAGCCGGTCATCGACATCAGGAATATTCCGGCGCCGCATAAGATCAAGGCGCAGCTTGACGATTATGTCGTAGGGCAGGAACATGCAAAAAAAGTGATTTCCGTAGCGGTCTATAACCATTATAAGAGAGTGGCGACCGATACGATGGACGAAATCGAGATCGAAAAGTCCAACATGCTCATGATCGGACCGACGGGCTGCGGCAAGACGTACCTTGTTAAAACGCTGGCAAGACTTCTGGACGTGCCGCTTGCCATTACGGACGCGACGTCTCTGACGGAAGCGGGCTACATCGGCGACGATATTGAAAGCGTTGTTTCAAAGCTGCTGGCGGCTGCCGATAACGATGTTGAGCGTGCGGAAAAGGGCATTATTTTTATCGATGAGATCGACAAGATCGCCAAAAAGAAAAATACGACGTCAAGGGACGTCAGCGGCGAATCCGTACAGCAGGGGATGCTCCGCCTGTTAGAAGGAGCGGAGGTGGAAGTCCCGGTCGGAGCGAACAGCAAAAACGCGATGGTTCCGCTTGCGACGGTCAATACGAGAAATATTTTGTTTATCTGCGGCGGCGCGTTCCCGGATCTGGAAGAGATCATTAAGCAGCGTCTGAATAAGCAGACGTCGATCGGTTACAATGCGGAACTGAAGGACAAATACGACAAAGACAAAAACATTCTGAGCAAAGTAACGATCGAGGACTTGAAAAAGTTTGGTATGATTCCGGAATTCCTTGGCAGGCTTCCGATCATTTATACATTAGAAGGGCTGACAAAGGAAATGATGGTCAGCATTTTGAAGGAGCCGAAGAACGCCATTCTCAAGCAGTATCAGAAGCTGCTTGCGCTTGACGAGGTGAAGCTGGAGTTTGACGAAGGGGCGCTTTCTGCAATCGCGGAGAAAGCGATGGAAAAGGATACCGGAGCGAGGGCGCTTCGCGCGATTATCGAAGAATTTATGCTTGATATTATGTATGAGATTCCGAAGGACGACAACATCGGCAGGGTGATAATCACGCGGGAATATATCGAAGGAACGGGCGGTCCGGTTATTGATATCAGAAGCAACGGTTATACCTTCGACGACATCGATAAGATGCATAAGATCAGCGAGCAGGAAGAGGAAACCGGCGAGGCGATAACCGAAAAATAAAAGCGTCATATCATGGAAATAAGCAGAAGCAAAGCGGGTTTTTCCATGACATGTGCAGAAAAAGTAAGATCGGAAGAGTATCGGGAAATTCTGATCGATTACGAAGTCTCAGAAACGGATATTGCGGCGGCAATCGACGACTATTGCAGAGTGCCGGTTGATTCCGACATTAGTATTTTGTATTTTAGAACGCCGCGGAGTGTGAATGAGCCGGTTGATCTTAGCTTTTATCCGTATTATTCCGTGCCGAAGTGCTATGGACTGATGCAGCAGGAAGCAGGGACGGCTGGGCAGGCGTTTGATTCGCTTGCTCTTGCCGAAGCAGGAATTCTTCAGGTGCAGCGTGAACCATTATCGCTGACCGGACGAGGCGTAACGATTGGATTTGTGGATACGGGTATCCGTTATACGCAGGACGTTTTCAGGGATGCTTTGGGGAATACGAGGATCGCGTCGATCTGGGATCAGACGATTGAAAGCGGCGAACCGCCGGAGGGCTTTCTCTACGGCACGGAATACAGCAGAGAACAGATTAATGAGGCGCTTTCAGGGAATATGCCGAGGGCGATCGTTCCGAGCTGGGATATGGAAGGGCACGGGACCGCGACAGCGAGCGTAGCGGCAGGCAGCCGTCTGGAAGAGGGAAGAAGTTTTCTGGGCGCCGCGCCGGATGCGGATATTGTCGTTGTGAAACTGCGGGAGGCGAAGCAGTATCTGCGGGAGTATTATCTGCTGCCTGACGGAGCGAGGGCTTATGCGGAAACGGACGTGATCATGGCGGTCAAATATTTGGAGCAGTATGCGGTCGCATTGGAGCGTCCTATGATTATCTGCCTCGGACTCGGCACAAGCTATGGCAGCCACACGGGAGAGTCGGTGCTGGACCGGTATCTGGACCGGATTGCGGGCAGAAGGAGCAGAGTGATCATCTCCTGCGGCGGAAACGAAGGAAACGCGGCGCACCATACGCAGAATATCGCGACGGCGCAGCCGCAGGAGATCGAACTGCGCGTCGGACAAAACGAAAGAGGCTTTTTGCTGTCGTTCTGGTCGGAAGGCCCGGGACGGTACAGCCTGTCGCTTCGGACGCCGGGCGGCGAGGTCGCGAGTAATATAGCCGATCGCAGCGGCAGGAGAGAGGAATACCGTTTTGTATTTGACCGGACGGCGCTGCTTGTCAACAACGTTTTTTTGGAGGAGGCTTCCGGGTGGCGGCTCGTGTTATTCCGCTTTATCGGACCGACGGCAGGCGTCTGGACGTTTTCGGTTGCGGCGGAGCCTTTGATCAGCGGCGGCGTATACCATATGTGGCTGCCCATCACAGAATTTTTAAGCAGCGAGACATATTTTCTGCGGCCTGATCCGGAGGTGACGCTGACGGCTCCTTCGACGGCGCAGGGCGTGATTACGGTCAACGCTTACAATGATGAAAACGGCGCGTTCTACGAAAGATCGGGACGCGGATTTACTGCAGACCGGAGGATCAAGCCGGATTTTGCCGCTCCGGGCGTGGACATTCCGACGTCTCTGGGCAGGAGAACGGGAAGCTCTCTTTCGGCGGCGATCATGGCGGGCGGAGCGGCTCAGATGATGCAGTGGGCCGTTGTGGAACGCAATTATCCGCTGGCGACCGGAAGGGAACTGAAATATTATCTGTCGCTCGGCGCAGTCCGGGAGAGCGGCATCCGTTATCCGAGCCGGGAATGGGGGCTCGGCAGGATCAATCTGCAGCGAACCTTTCAGGAGCTTGCAGGGCTGACATAAGACCGCGGCGGATTGAGAAAAGGTTTTGGCTTTCGGAAGCTGCGGCGGTCTGGAATGGAGGAAACGATGATTTACATTGCGATTGCGGCAGGAATCTTCCTGTTTGAGCTTGTCATAAAAAATTACATCGAGACGCATAAGGAAGAGGGCGGTACGGAAAAGAAACTCGGCGGTATGCTTCTGATCCGCAAATATCATAATAGGGGCGCGTTTTTGAATGCAGGGGAAACGATGCGGCCGCTTGTGGCGGCGGCTTCCGTTATGCTGACTGCGTGCGCTGCCGCGCTTTTTGCGCTGACACTTGGGCGCGCGGGAAAGAAAGGCTTGAAAGCGGGGCTTGCCCTGCTGCTTGGCGGCGCGTTCAGCAATACGTATGACAGGCTGAGGAGGAGATACGTCGTAGACTATTTCAGTTTTGGCGTAAAATGGAAGCCGCTTCGGGCGGTCGTTTTCAATGTTGCCGATTTCTGTATTCTGATCGGCACGGTAATCTCCGTATGGCAGTATGACAAGTAGAAGCGGTACGGCGTGCAGAGACAGCATGACAGAGAAAGGAATCAGACGATTATGATAAAAAACCTTATTTTTGATGTGGACGGTACGATCTGGAATTCGACTAAGATCGTTGCCAGAGGGTGGAACCGCGCGGTTGCGGAGATGGGATGCAGCAAGGCGGTCATTACGCCGGAAATATTGCAGCGGGAATTCGGTCAGCCGATGGACGTGATCGCAGATCATTTATTCGGCGATGTGGAAGATATGGAAAAGCGGCAGGCGCTCCTTGATAAGTGCTGCGTGTACGAACAAAAGCTGCTTTTGGAGAATGAGGAAGATATTTCCTATCCGGGCATGAGAGAGGGCATGAACGCCCTATCGAAAAAATATCATTTATATATTGTCAGCAACTGCCAGTGCGGTTATATCGAGCTTGTGATGCGCAAGAACGGAATCACCCATCTGATCGAAGATTTTGAATGCTTCGGCAATACGGGAACGTGCAAGGGAGAAACGATCGGGATTTTGATGGAACGGAACGGCATTCCCAAAGACTCCGCCGTTTATATCGGAGATACGAAGGGCGACTTCGAAGCTGCCGCTATAGCGGGCATTCCGTTTATTTTTGCCGCGTACGGCTTCGGAACGGTGGAAGAGGCAGAGTTTAAGGCGGCGGAATTTGCGGAAATAGACGATGCAGTTTCAAAATGCGGCGAGAGCGTTTAAAGATGAAAAAAGAGTTCGCGGGCGAACTCTTTTTTTGCGTTATTTTGTAATGATCGTGCCTGTCTTTCCTTTCATTGCCTGCGTTGCCTGTGCGAGCGAAGTAATCAGGACTCTGCCGCATGGAACCTTTTCAAGATAATCGATCGCCGCTTCGATCTTTGGAAGCATATCGCGTTCTCCGAATTGTCCCTCTTCAATAGATGCTTTCGCTTCGGAAACCGTCATGGAAGGAATACCTTCCTGCTGTGGCGTGCCAAAGTTTTTGAAAACCTGATCGACGCTTGTAAGGATGATGAGCAGATCCGCTTTCAGATCGGCTGCGAGCTTTCCGGCGATCGAATCCTTTTCGATGACGGCGGACGCGCCTTTTAAAATATGCTGCTGCTCGATGACCGGAATACCGCCGCCGCCGCAGGCGATCACGACCTGTCCCGCGTCGGCGAGCGTGCGGATCGTATCGATCTCTACGATATGGAGCGGCTTAGGCGCGGCAACGATACGGCGGAAGCCCTTGCCTGCCTCTTCCGTTACATAATTGCCCTTCCGTACTTCTGCGTCGGCTTCTTCCTTTGACATGTATCTGCCGATAATCTTATTCGGTTCGTAAAACGCTTCGTCGTAAGGATCGACGGTCACCTGTGTCAGAACGGTGCTGACCGGCGTGGAAATGCCGCGGCTGAGGAACTCGCTGCGGAGGGAATTCTGGATGTCGTATCCTACATAGCCCTGACTCATGGCGGAGCAGACACACATCGGAACCGGCGTATAATCGGGATTGACTCTGCGAAGCTCGGTCATTGCTTTGTGGATCATGCTGACCTGCGGTCCGTTGCTGTGGGTAATGGTGAGCTGATAATCGGAATCCGCCAGATCGGCGAGCGCCTTTGCCGTCTTTTTTACGGCGTCCCACTGCTCTGTCGTCGTATAGCCGAGCGCTTCATGTCCTAAAGAGATAACTGCTTTTTTCTTTGCCATATGGGATAACCTCTCTGTTTTGTGATTTCTCTGTAATCTATACGGATAGTATAGCAAAGTTCGAAATGTTTGTACACCGAAAAAAATTGTTGACATATATAAAATTGCGGGTTTGCCATATGTATAATCTATTTGCAGAAGAAAAAAAAGTATGGTATGATTTGCGTTAATGAGAGATGAGATTCGTCATGCGCAGTTCCGGCAGACCGGATATTTTGTGGATACGAAGGAATGGAGATTACAGTTATAATGGAAGCAATGATTCAGATCAAAGATGTGACAAAAACATTTATTGGTCGTGACAATACGGTAGAAGCGCTGAAGGGAATCAATTTAGACATTGAAAAAGGCGCGATCTGCGGCATCATCGGTATGAGCGGAGCCGGGAAGAGCACGCTTGTCAGGTGTCTGAATTTTCTGGAAAAGCCGACGAGCGGCACGGTGCTGGTCGAAGGACGAGACTTACGGACGATGAACGACGCGCAGCTTCGTAAAACGAGGACGGAGATCGCGATGATCTTCCAGCATTTTAATTTGCTGATGCAGAGAAACGTAGTGGACAATATCTGTTTTCCGCTTGAGATCGTCGGGATGAAGCGGAGGGAGGCAAAGAAACGCGCGGCGGAGCTTCTGGAAATCGTCGGGCTTTCGGACAAGGCAAAGGCTTATCCTGCGCAGCTTTCCGGCGGACAGAAACAGAGAGTGGCGATTGCGAGAGCGCTTGCCAACAATCCGAAGATTCTGCTCTGCGACGAGGCGACGAGCGCGCTCGATCCGACAACGACAAAATCGATCCTTGCGCTGTTGAAAGAAATTAATGAGAAATATGGAATTACGATCGTTATCATTACGCACGAGATGACGGTCGTACAGGAGATATGTAATCAGGTAGCGATCATAGACAACGGGAATCTTGTGGAGAGCGGCAGCGTGGAAGAGGTCTTTTCAAGACCGAAAACAAAGGCGGCGCAGAAGCTTGTTTTTCAGGGCGGAGGCAGTACTGAAGTTATGCGCGGCAAACGCTGTGTCCGTATCGTATTTCGCGAGAATTCTTCGTTCGAGCCGGTGATCGGCAATATGGTGCTCGCCTGCAAAGCGCCGGTCAACATTCTGCTGGCGGATACGAAGGACATCGGCGGCATCGCGCACGGTCAGATGGTATTACAGCTGCCGGAGGACGGCGTGACGGCGGAGAAGATGATTCATTATTTAAAGGAAAGAAATCTTACGGTAGAGGAGCTGACAGATTATGTGGGATAATGAAGTGATTATGATGCTCGTCACCAATACGGGAATTACGCTGTATATGACGCTGTTGTCTACGCTTATGGCGTATGTGATCGGGCTTCCGCTCGGCGTTGCCCTTGTTGTGACTGCGAAGGACGGGCTTCGGCCGAACGCGGCGGCGTTTGGTATTCTGGATTTTATCGTCAATATTGTGCGGAGCGTTCCGTTTTTGATTCTGCTGATTCTTGTCATTCCGCTGACAAGGCTGATCGTAGGCAAAAGCTATGGACCGGGCGCGACGATCGTACCGCTCGTGATTGCGGCGGCGCCGTTTATCGCCCGTCTTGTAGAATCTTCGCTCCTTGAGGTAGATAAGGGCGTGATCGAGGCGGCGCAGAGCATGGGCGCAAATCTCTGGACGATTATTTTCAAGGTGCTTCTGGCGGAAGCGAGAACTTCGCTGATCGTGGGCGTGACGATCGCGCTCGGCACGATCCTCGGCTATTCCGCGATGGCGGGCGTTGTCGGCGGCGGCGGTCTCGGAGATATTGCGATCCGCTATGGTTATTACAGATATGAGTCAGATATTATGTGGGTAACGGTTATCCTGCTCGTTCTGCTTGTACAGATTTTGCAGGTGATCGGAACAAAACTGTCGAAAAAGCTGGATAAGAGGGGCAGATAGGCGGACGGCGCAGGCAGTTGTTTCGACGCGTTCAAACGATTTGTATTCCCGTATCTCACAAGTGATCTGTCTGAAACGGGAATTCAGATAAATTTTATAAAAGAAAAGAGGAGAAAATTATGAAAAAGAAAGTAGTGGCTGTTATTTTGACAGCAGCGTTGGCGGCAGGCGTATTATCCGCATGCGGAAGCACGCAGGAAAGCGGCGCGCAGGAAGGCGCTGCGGCAGAGACAGAGAGCGCGGCGCAGGAAGAGACTCCGGCTGAGACAGAAAGCGCGGCGCAGGAGGAAACTGCTTCTGAAACAGAAAGCGTAGAAGCAAAAGGAACGATCACGGTAGCGGCGACGAGCGTACCGCACGCAGAGATCCTTGAGGCGGCAAAACCGATTCTTGCGCAGCAGGGCTGGGATCTTCAGGTAACGGAATTCCAGGATTACGTACAGCCGAATGAAGTTGTGGAAGCGGGCGATTTCGACGCGAATTATTTCCAGCATACGCCGTATCTGAACAGCTTCAATGAAGAAAAAGGAACGCATCTTGTCAGTGTCGGAGAGATCCATTATGAGCCGCTCGGCATTTATTCGGGAACGGGCGCGGATCTTGCCAATATCGAAGACGGCGCGGAAGTCGCGATTCCGAACGATACGACAAACGAGGCGAGAGCGCTGCTTTTATTACAGGATAACGGACTGATCACTTTAAAAGAAGGCGCGGGCATCGAGGCGACTGTCAACGATATTGCCGAGAACCCTCACAACATCAAGTTCAACGAGCTGGAAGCGGCTCAGGTATCCAGAGTTCTGCCGGAAGTCGCTTTCGTAGTGCTGAACGGCAACTATGCGTTGGAAGCGGGACTGAATGCGCAGGACGACGCGCTCGCGATCGAAACGTCTGATTCTGAAGCGGCGAAAACATATGTAAACGTTATCGTCGTAAAAGAAGGAAATGAAGAAAACGAAGGCGTAAAGGCGCTTGTAGACGTTCTGAAATCCGACGAGATCAAACAGTTCATCAACGACACATATCAGGGAAGCGTTGTTCCTTTCGAGGGATAATCGCCGGAAAAAGAAAAATAAGAAACGACGGCGGCCGGAAGGTATGCCGGGTGAAAGGACGTCTCTTGAGAGGCGTCCTTTTTGCTGATAATTTTAAGGAGATACCTTTTTCTCAAAATGCTGGTAATCCTTACTGTGATTCCAGTGTCCGCCCCAGGAAAAGCCGCGTTCGGTAAAAAGCTGATAGCAAAGGTCGTTCTCATCGATCTTATAGGCGAACGGTTTGCTGCGGTCCGCATAGGCTTCCGCACCCGTCGGAGAGACGCATTCTTTGCCGCCTTGATAGGTGATGTACGGATTGAAGAAGGGATTGATATCGACGGCAAGCCCCTGACCGTGCATGGAAATTTTATTTGTGCCTGCGACCGTGCGGTAATTGAAGCAGGAAGTATTGTTGTCCTGCATGGAAAGAACATCGTCCGCATTGTATTCGTCAACGAGCCGTATCTGTTCGATCTGATAATCCGCCTGATACAGTTCATAAAAAATCTCAACAAGATCCTGTGCGATCGCCTTGTTGCAGATCAGTTCCCCGACGCTTGTGTTGCCTTTGAAGTTTACATAAAGTACGCTGACGTAACGCAGATCATCGTACGGGACCGGACAATCTTCCTTATAAGAAAGTCCGGTGATCCGTTTCCTGATATCCTCGGACAACGGTTCATAATAAAAATCAGGCTGGTATGTGATTCTGTCAGGATTTTCCATAAACATTTCTGTCTCCTCCGTTTCTGTTATTTCCGATGCTTCGTCCGTATTTTCTTCGCTTAGCTGTTTTGTCTTGTCGCCTGCATCCGTATCTGCCGCTGTCTGAAGCTGCGCCGTCTCCGTTTCTGCGGCGAGCGCGATCTCAGGTTCCCGCTGCGCATATTCGGACAGCGTTTCCGAGTTTTTTGTGATGACGGCGATCGAGGCGCAGAGCAGAAAAAAGGCCGCGAGCGCGCCGAGATATTTCGTATATTTTTTCATTTTGGATTCTCCTTCTTTGACTTTTTCATCATAACATAGTTCGGGGTATTTCTGCAAACTGCGCCGATCGGGCGTTAATCCGCGTAAATGCTTGCAATTCCGTCCGTTAGCTAGTAAAATAAAGCGATAAGTGAAAAATATCCAAAGAGGGCGTAAAGCGGCGATGGGGATTATTGAAGCAAGCAAATTAGTATTTGAATATATCAGACGGGATGAGGAAGGCAATGCGGAAGGCGTTACGCGCGCGGTGGACGAGGTCGACCTTGACGTTGCGCAGGGCGAGTTCGTCGCGATCCTGGGGCATAACGGTTCCGGCAAATCG
>JAGARW010000004.1 GCA_017621975.1 Lachnospiraceae bacterium
CGATCTCCTTGCCGGTGCACCCGTACCGTTTCCGGCATCGTATGCACATTCACCCCGTCTTTCTGCAAGTTTTCTTTCTGTAAGTTTTCTTTCTGCAAATTTTCTCCATATAAATTTTCCCCGTACATATTTTCTCCGTACATAATAATCCTCCATTCCGAAGCATATTAAGGCCGCTCCCGCATCCGGGCTCTTTGCCGCGAAAGTCGGCGTTTCCCTTTACTCCGCCGCCTCTTCGTCCGGCCGCCATTCCAGAATGTCGCCCGGCAGACAGTCCAGAGCCTTACAGATCTTATCCAGCGTATCCAGTTTTATCGCTTTTGCCCTGCCGTTTTTCAAAATCGAAATATTTGCAAGCGTAATGCCGACTCTTTCGGACAATTCCGTCACGCTCATCTTCCGTTTCGCAAGCATTACGTCAATATTGATTACGATCATATTCCCTCCACTCTGAAGCGTTTTGCTCCACTTTGAAGATTCGGGGAGCAAAAGGTTTTATTGAAAACTGGTATTGTCAAATTGCACAATATATTTTATTGACTGTGCCTGCGCAGCCCGGAACAGGAAATAAAATTTTTGTACAATTTGACTAGGCATCGTAAAAATAAAACCTTTTGATACCCGAATCCTTTGAAGCGTTTTCTCAAATCGTCAGTTCATTCTCTTCTCTTAACGACGCCGCCTTATATACCAGATGGGACAGCGCCGAAGCCGCCACCGTAACGGCGATGCCGAAAAAAACGACGACGACCGAAAGCAGCATCAGTCCGCTGTGATTCATGCCGAGAACATAAAATACAAAATTACCCGCGAGCAAAAGCACGGAATCAAACGCCGCCAGTCCGGCAATATATTTCAGCAGACGGGCATTGACCGCGGAAAACGAATTGTCCCGTCCGATCTCGGAAGCGACTCTCCAGCAGCACGCCAGTACCAGATAACACGGAATCGCCGTAACCTGGGCAAACAAAATCCATGCCTGACAGCACCGCTCGTATTCGGGCGCGTATTGAACGACCGCCTTTCCGATAGAAGGAAGAAAATAGAAATAGATCGCCAATCCGCATATCCCCACGCCGACGATCGCCGCCTTTAACAAATTTGCCAATCCCCTCTGACTCATAAAACAGTTCCTCCCTGCCGTATCATTTTTCCATAATATACCACCCTGATCATGAAATGTCAATAAATATTTATCGTAAAACGATAAATATTTATTGTTTGTTGAGATGGTTTGGTGAATAGTAAGACAAGGACAAGACGGGAATTCAAAAAAATCAGCCGATCGTATTTTTCACAAAACAAAAAACCGCCGCAGAAAGCTGTAATTCCGAATCCCAACACGTGAAATCCGATTCAGAACATACGCTTTGTGCAGCGGTCTTTTATGATACCGATTCCCTTCTATTTTTCAAACGCGGAAAGATCGAGCGTCGCAAAATAATCCTCTTTTGTTTCCGCGCGGCGGATCATCTGCGTACTGCCGTCTTCGCGCAGCAGAATCTCCGCGCTGCGCAGCTTGCCGTTGTAATTGTAGCCCATCGAGAAGCCGTGCGCTCCCGTATCGTGGATCACAAGATAATCCCCGATCTCGATTTGCGGCAGCATGCGGTCGATCGCAAACTTGTCGCAGTTCTCGCATAAGCCTCCGGTCACGTCATACATATGATCGCACGGCGCGTCTTCCTTGCCGAGTACGGTAATATGATGGTACGCGCCGTAGATCGCCGGACGCATCAGATTCGCTGCGCAGGCGTCGACGCCGATATATTCCTTCCAGATATGCTTCTCATGGATCGCCTGCGTCACAAGGCAGCCGTAGGGAGCCAGCATAAAGCGTCCCATCTCGGTATAGATCGCCAGATCGTCCATTCCCTCCGGCACAAGAATCTCCTCGTACGCCTTGCGCACGCCTTCGCCGATCGCCATAATATCGTTCGGTTTATCCTCCGGCCGGTACGGAACGCCGACGCCGCCGGAAAGATTAACAAACGCCATATGCACGCCGAGCTCGTTTTTCATCTCGACCGCCAGTTCAAAGAGTATCTTCGCCAGCTTCGGATAATATTCCTCCGTGATCGTATTGCTCGCAAGGAACGCATGAATTCCGAAATGCTTTACGCCCTTTTCCTTCATATAACGGAACGCGTCCTTCATCTGTTCCTTTGTCATGCCGTATTTCGCATCCTTCGGCGTGTACATGATCTGATTATGGATCGCAAAATCTCCGCCCGGATTGTAGCGGCAGCACATCGTCTCGTGGAACGGCGCAATCTTTTCATAAAATTTCAAATGGGTAATATCGTCAAAATTGATGATCGCATCCAGATCGGAAGCCAGCTTGAAATCCTCCGCCGGCGTCACATTGGACGAAAACATAATGTCCTGTCCGTGAAAGCCTACCTGATCGGAAAGATACAGCTCCGTATAGGAGGAACAGTCCACGCCGACGCCTTCTTCCTTCAAAATCTGCATCAGATACGGGTTCGGCGTCGCCTTGACCGCAAAATATTCTTTAAAGCCTTTGTTCCATGCGAACGCCTGATTAACCTTCCGCGCGTTCTCACGGATGCCCTTTTCATCATATAAGTGAAACGGAGTCGGATATTCCTTTACCATCTCCTGTACCTGTCCAAGCGTTACAAACGGTTTCTTTTCCATAATTCAGCTCTCATCCTCTCTTTCGTGCCTGTCTCTGCCGCCATTATACATAAGCCCCGCGCGCCTGTCAATCCTATTTTATCAATATTGGTATTTTTTAGGAACACTATCGTTTTCCTTGATTTTCCTTGACAAATTGCGGATTTTATTTCATAGTGTTCCTAAATAGTGAGAAAAATAGTTCAAGACGGAGGTTTCTTATGTACCCTGTTACAGAAGAATTGCTGCATTTCGGGCTGACAAGGCAGGAAGCCAATTTATATCTGACGCTGCTTTCCCAAGGCGAGCTTTCCGGCTACGAAGCCGCCAAGCTCACCGGTATTTCCCGTTCCAATACGTATACGGCGCTTGCCGGGCTCGTTGAAAAAGGCGCGGCTTATGTCATGGAAGAAAATGTGACGCGCTACACCGCCGTTCCGTTTCCGGAATTCAGCGGAAACGTCATCCGGCATTTGCAGGAAAAACAAAAAAGCCTGCTGCCGCGCCTGCCGCAGAGGCAGACGAAGCAGCAGGGCTATCTCACGATACGCGGCACGCAGCAGATCATGGACAAGCTCGTCCTCATGATCGAAGAGACAAAACAGCGTCTTTATCTCTCCGTGCCCGGCGACATTCTCGCGCAGATACTTCCTTATCTGCAGCAGCAGATCGACGAAGAAAAGCGCGTCGTCATCCTCACGGACATCCCCTGTCCGCTGGAAGGCGCGGTTTCCTACCTGACGCAAAAGAAGGACGCCCAGATACGGCTCATCGTCGATTCCGTCAAGGTACTGACGGGACAGCTCTCCGACGGAGAAAATTCCACCTGCCTCTTTTCCTTAAACCGCAACCTCGTCGACGTGTTCAAAGATATGCTGAAAAACGAGATCCGACTTATCGAACTGGGTGAAGAAGTCTGACAAAGTCCGCCGTATTCAGTAATACTCATGAATCTTGATACATTTTTCGCTCAGTCTGCGCTCACTCTGAGCCTAAGGTCTCAGAGATGTGCTCGACAAATTCGCTGCAAATGTACAAGATTCAGGAAATATGCCGAATACGTCTGCGCCCGGTCTTTACTCCGTCCCCAGCTCTTTTGGGAAGTGTTCGCCGAGGAAGCGCCGTCCGCCTTCCTGCTGTTCCCGATAAGCGGCAAGCGTCTGCGCACCGGCGCGGCGTACCTCTTCCTCCAGTTCTCTTGCGGAAATCAAGGTGCATCCCGCCCCGCGGATAATGATCTGCTCCAGACCGTCCGAAGTCGCTACGCTGATCCGGTATTGTTTCGCATTGTCATGGGCAAACCGTTCGATAAACCGGTCCGCCGTCTCCGCTTCCCTTGTATACACAACATGAATATTGTGATAGTCTGCCGTTTCCTCCGGGTGACCTTTCAGTCTGTAAGCGTCGAATACGGCAATCAGCTCGCAGCCGCGGATTCCCTGATAATTGCATAAAATATCCAGGAGCCTGCCGCGCGCGCCGTCCAGATTGACCTCCGCCAGTTCCCTGAGTTCTTCCCATGCGAATATGATATTGTAGCCGTCCACAAGCAGATATTCCGGCTTTTTCTCCCGCGGGCTGTAGACTCTTATCTTCGCCTCAAAATCCCTCGCGTTTTCCGTTCCCTGCCGCCTGATCTGTTCCCCGCTTCCATGAGCGTCCGCGTCCGATACGCGTTTCCTTCTGCCGGAAATGCCTTTATGCGGTATCGGACCCGCCTTCCGGTTGGCATACGCCGTCCGGTTTAAAATCTCGTTGATCTCTTCCGTTCCGATCGCCATATCCACAAGACTTTTGCTCCTGCGCTGCGCCTGTGCCGCCCGCTCCGCGTCCGTTTTTTCCCGCCGCTGTTCAAAGATCGACGGCAGATGCATATAATCCGGCACTTCGTCCCACGGCACGACAAACCCGGCGCCGTGCGCGCAAAATACCGAAGCCGACGGATTGCGCAGATCGCGTTCGGGATCATACTGCCGCTCCGCCAGCACCTTTTCCGCATTGTGGCACACCCCGTAGCCCTTCAGCGTGCAGGTCAGCCGTCCGAGACCCTTCGTATAAGCGGTCACTTCTTTTTGATACCCCTGCAGACAGGCGACCGGCGCGCTGCCGCGAAGCACCGCCGTGCCGCCCTCGATCTCCGGCTGAAACGAAACGGCGTGCAGACGTTCCAGATCGGTCATCGCCCGTCCCGTCACTCCATCCGGCACTTCAAGCGTAAAATCATAGTACGGCTCCAACAGTACGCTCTGCGCCCGCATCAGTCCCTGGCGGACGGCGCGGTAGGTCGCCTGCCGGAAATCGCCGCCTTCCGTATGCTTCGGATGCGCCCTGCCGGATTTCAGCGTGATCTTCATATCCGTAATCGCCGAGCCCGTAAGCACTCCCCTGTGCTCGCGCTCCCGCAGATGCGTCAGCACAAGACGCTGCCAGTTACGGTCCAGTTCATCCTCGCTGCAGTCCGTCTCAAAGACAAGCCCGCTTCCAACCTCTCCCGGTTCGAGCAGAAGATGTACCTCCGCATAATGCCGCAGCGGTTCAAAGTGTCCGATTCCTTCGACCGGACCGGCGATCGTCTCTTTGTATACGATATGCCCGGGTCCGAACGATACCTCCAGCCCGAACCGTTCCCGCAAAAGCCGCTGCAAAATCTGAATCTGGATCTCTCCCATCAGCTTGACACCGATCCGCTGATGCTCTTCCTCCCAGTCGATCTGCAGATCCGGTTCTTCTTCCGCAAGCCGGCGCAGCTTCGGCAGCACGGCGACCGGATCGGAGCCTTCCTGCAAAATCATTTCATAAGAAAGCACCGGCGCAAGCAGCGGAAGCCACGTTCCTTCCTCCGCTCCCAGCCCTTCGCCGACGAACGTATGCTCCGGTCCCGTTACCGCGCAGACGCAGCCCGCCTCCGCGCATGCTGTCGTCTCATACCGCGCGCCGGAATACAGCCGTATCTGATTGACCTTTTCGGAAAGCTCCCCGTCCGGCGTCTGTACTGTAAGCATATCCTTGGTTTTTAAGCTGCCTCCCGTTACTTTCAGATAGGTCAGCCTGTTTCCCTGCTCGTCGCTGCCGATCTTGTAGACCCGCGCACCGAACGCCTGCGGGTACTGCGGCGGCTCAAGATAGGCGCAGATTCCGTTTAAGAGATCCCCGATCCCCTCCTGCCTGAGCGCGGAACCGAAATAACACGGAAACAGCCTGTGTTCCCGGATCATGCGCCGCAGGCCGTCCGCACCGACCCTGCCCGTTTCCAGATACTCTTCCAGCGTTTCCTCGCTGCACATCGCGGCGCTTTCATAAAACGCTTCCGTTTCCCGCACGTCCTCTGTGAAATCCACGCAGCCTTCCGAAAGCGAAGCATGAAGTTCCTCCATCAAACGCGCTCTGCCTTCCGTGATCTGATCCATTTTATTGATAAACAAAATGACAGGAATGTCATATTGTGAAAGCAGCTTCCAGAGCGTACGCGTATGCGCCTGCACGCCGTCTGTGCCGCTGACGACGAGGAGCGCCGCGTCCAGCACCTGAAGAGTGCGCTCCATTTCCGGCAAAAAGTCCACGTGTCCCGGCGTATCCATCAGCGTAATTTCCATTCCATGCGCCCACAGGCGCGCCTGCTTGGAAAAGATCGTAATGCCCCGCTCCTTCTCCATCGCGAACGTGTCAAGGAAAGCGTCTCCCTTATCGACCCTGCCTGCCTTTTTCAGCGCGCCGCTTTCATACAAAAGGCTTTCCGACAGCGTCGTCTTTCCCGCGTCCACATGGGCAAGGAGCCCCAGGCAGATATGTTTTCCATGTTTTGTTGGTTTATTTTCCGAGGTTTCTTCCATAGGAAACGCCCCTTTCAATGTTCCTGATAATACATTGACTATCATAACACAGAAAGGGGCGTTCGTCGATAAATGAAAACCGCCCGGTTTGCTTTTCCTGTATCAGGGCGGCGGGGTCTCTTCCTATATTTGTTTGCCGATCCGGTCAGCCAGATCGCTTAAGTATACATAACGCTCCATCTTCTCCTCCAAAAGCGCCTCCGTTTCTTCCTTTTCTTTCGTAAGCCTGTTCAGCTTCACAAAATCCGTAGCCGCCGTAAGCATTTCGCTCTCCAGAGAAGCGATTTGTTCTTCCAACGCCTCAATATCAGCCTCGATCGTTTCGTATTCCTTCTGTTCTTTAAAGGTGAATTTCAGCTTCCGGTTCTGGTTTTTCTGTTCCTTCCAGTCCCGCGCGCCGCTTTTTTCTTCTCCGCAGCCGTCTTCCGCCGTCCGGCGTATCATGCCGCCCAGCTTTTCGTTTTCCTCCGCCGCCTTTTCCTGAAAATATTCGGTATAGCTTCCGTTGTACAGCGCAATGCTGCCGTTTTCTTCAAACGTCAGCATCCGTCTCGCCACTCGGTCAAGAAAATACCGGTCGTGGGAAACCGTAATCAGAATGCCGGGAAACGTATCCAGATAATCTTCCAGCACGCAGAGCGTCCCGATGTCGAGGTCATTCGTCGGCTCGTCCAGAATGAGCACATTCGGCGCTTCCATCAACACCTTCGCCAGATAAAGCCGCCTCTTTTCCCCGCCGGAAAGCTTTCCGATCGGCGCGTGCTGTAGAGCGCCCTCAAACAGAAATTTTTCCAGCATCTGAGACGCCGTGACCGTTCCGTCCTGCGTTTTGATATATTCCGCGGTATCGCGGATATAGTCGATGACCTTCTGACGATCGTCCATATGCTCCGCTTCCTGCGCGTAATAACCGATCCTGACCGTATCGCCGATCTCGATATGCCCGCCGTCCGGCTGCTCTCTTCCGGCAATCAGCCTCATCAGCGTCGTTTTGCCGCAGCCGTTTGGACCGAGGATGCCGACGCGGTCCGTCCGCAGAAACGTATAGGTAAAATCCCGGATCAGCGTCCTTTCGCCGTATCCCTTTGACACGCCGTGCAGCTCGATCGTCTTTTTCCCAAGTCTGGAAGAGGAGGCGCCGATCTCCACCGACTCATCCGTTTTGATCTTTTCTTCGTCCCGGAGCGCTTCATACCGCGCGATATGCGCCTTCTGCTTCGTAGAGCGGGCGCGCGCGCCTCTCTGAATCCATGCGATTTCCTTGCGCAGCATATTTTCATGCTTTTTCTGCGTCGATGCCGCCGACGCTTCCCGCTGCGCTTTCAGCTCCAGAAAGCCTTCGTAATTCGTCTGATAAGAATACAGCTTTCCCTTGTCGATCTCCACAATGCGGTTGCAGACAAGATCAAGGAAATAGCGGTCGTGCGTCACCATAATCAGCGCGCCGCGCCAGCTTTTCAGCCATCCTTCGAGCCATTCCGTCATCTGATGATCCAGATGGTTTGTCGGCTCGTCCAGAATGAGGATCTCCCGGTTTGAAAGCAGCGCGCCCGCAAGCGCGACCTTCTTTTTCTGTCCGCCGGACAGATGATCGATTACCTGTCCGTAATCGGTAAAGCCGAGCTTGTTTAAGATCGTCTTTGCCTCGCCCTCAATGCTCCACTGATTGTCATGCGTCGTATTCGCCTTAACGACATAATCGTAAATCGTCATGCCCGCCGGGAAAGACGGGTTCTGCGGCAGGTAATTCACCATGACATGACTGCCCTTCGTCAGTTCCCCTTCCTCATAACTCTCAAGTCCGGCAATGATCTTCAGCAGCGTCGATTTTCCGGTTCCGTTGATCCCGATCACGCCGACCTTTTCCCCTTCCTCCAGACTAAAGTCCGCGTCGTCAAGCAATACCTTGTCCGTATATGCCTTTGTTATATGCTTCATCGTCAGTAAATTCATCTTGCTCACCGTTTCCTTTATGTAGGCACGATTCGGGCGCTAAAGTCTCTTGGTTCAAATTGTTGCTGTTGCATTCACAATATATTTCATTTTTTGTACCGGAACTTCGGATATAAGTCTTTCTAAGCGTTTCGACAACGATCTGAGCGGGGCGACGCAAGCGGCGAAGATTCGCCGTTCATGGCTCAGTTTCGCCTTTTTCGGACGTCGTGTCCGAAAATTGCTGTAAATAGAGCGAAACACTAAGAAAGTCTAATATCCTTCGAAGGCACAGAAAATGAAATATATTGTGTCATTCAAAGGCACA
>JAGARW010000029.1 GCA_017621975.1 Lachnospiraceae bacterium
AGTGGCTCGCTTAACGCAGACCGGGAGCTTGGACGGAGTTTTAAGATGCCCTGCCCGCGCTGCGGCGGACTGCTTAGATATGGAAGGAAGGTTGAAAACTATGACAGGAATCATTATACAGGCAAGAATGGGATCGACGAGGCTTCCGGGGAAAATTTTGAAAACGATCAACGACCGGACGCTGCTCGATCACATCATTGACAGACTGGCGGCGCTTCGGGAGGAAGCGACCGTCGTGATCGCGACGAGCACGCTACCGGGAGACGATAAAGTCGAAGAATTTTGTAAACAGAAGGGCGTTCTGTGCTTCCGCGGCAGCGAATCTAACGTGCTGAGCCGTTATTATGAATGCGCGAAGGAGCAGGACTTCGACCATATCGTGCGTCTGACGGCAGACAATCCGTTTGTCGACGTAGAGGAAGTGGACAGGCTGATCGCTTATCATAAGGAATGCGGCAACGAATTCACGGAATCGTTTTCCCAGCTTCCGATCGGCGTAGGCGCGGAAATATTCAGCTTTCCGGCGCTGGAGGAGGACATGAAAAAGGCGACGATGCCGCATCATTTCGAGCATGTGGACGAATACATCCTTGAAAACATGGAGCTGTTTCAGACGGGGACGCTTCCGGTAGCGGAAGCAAAGCGCAGACCGGACGTGCGCCTGACGGTCGATACGCAGGAAGATTATGAAAAGGCGTGTTATATCGCAGCGCACAGCCGCACCGGACTGGCAACGACGGAGGAGGCGATCGCCTTATGCTCGCAATATGCATAGAATGTTCGCATCAAAGAGGAATGGGACATTTGTTCCGCGCGCTGAACTTGATTCAAACATTGGAACGCAGGCAAGAGGAATATGTTGTGCTTGTGAATGACGATGCGGCGGCGCAGCGCATTTTGTCAGAACATGGGATCGATCCGGTGATCGTCAGTCTCTGCGACACATCGTCTGATTGGGAAGGAAGACTGATCGCGGAACGGGGGATCACGGTCTGGCTCAACGACAGGCTGGATACGTCAGCAGAGACGGCGGAGCATGTAAAGGCAGCAGGCATTTCTCTTTATACGATCGACGATATGGGACCCGGCGCCGCGCTTGCGGACGGCAATTTTGCCAGTCTGATCTTTGAAAACATAGAAAAAATACCCGGCAGGCGGGTATATGCCGGCTGCGATTATCTGATTCTGAATCCTGAGATCGAGAGGCATAAGCGTCTGCGAGGCAAAGTCAAAAGTATTCTTGTGACGCTCGGGGGCAGCGATACGTACGGCGTGACGCCGCGTGTGATCGAATTTCTGAAAAAAGAAAAGGAAGAGAAAGGGGCGCTTTTCGGGGAAGGGGCGGACGCTTTTCCGGATGTTACGATCCTGCTCGGCCCAGGCTCCTTTGTTTTGGAGGAAGCGGCGCGGGCGGCTGCCGGAACGGATTTTACGATCGCCCGTTCGGTGCCTTCCCTGATCGCTTTTATGGAGCGGTTCGATCTGGCGGTTACGGGCGGCGGCGTGACCGCGTTTGAGGCGGCGGCGTCCGGGCTGCCGTGCGTGATTGTCGCCAACGAGCCGCATGAGATACAGATCGGGCGGTATCTGGAGAAAAGCAGCTGCGCCGTTTTTGCAGGATATTATCAGGAAATGCATTTGGAAAGAATTAGGGAGATCGCAGAAGCGGAGACCATGAGCCGCCGGGGGATGGAAGCCGTCGGTACGGCGGGCGCTGACCGTATCTGTGAGATCATGCTGAAAAATCGGAGGGAACAATGAATCCAGAGGAAAAAGTAATCGTCATCCATCAGCCGGATTTTATGCCGTATCTTGGATTTTTTGACCGTCTGCTTCATGCGGACACATATGTCGTGCTGGAGACGGCGCAGTATGTCAACGGCACGAGCCGGAGCTGGATGAACCGGGACAAGATCAAAACGGAAAAGGGCGAACAGTGGATTACCGTCTGTGTGAAAAAAGCGCCCCGTGAGACGCAGATCAAAGATATACTGCTGATCGACGACGGAAAGTGGCAGAAAAATAATTTAGGTCTGCTTCATCAGAATTACCGCAGGGCGGAATATTACAAAGAGATCATGCCTTATATCGAGAAGCTTTACGGCACAAAATATACGCACTTCTGGGATTTCAGCTTTGCTTCGATCAAAATGCTGATCGAGCTGTTCGGCATCGAGATTGAGATCGTATTTGCATCGGATCTGCATCCGCAGGGAAAAAATAACGATATGATCGTCGATATTATGCATAAGCTCGGCGCAAGGACGTATCTTTCCGGTACCGGCGCGGCTGATTATTACGATCCGGAGGTTTATGAGAAGGCGGGCATCAAGGTGATCTGGCAGAAATTTGAGCATCCTGTTTATCCGCAGCAGTTCGGCGAATTTATTCCGTATTTGAGCAGCATCGATCTGCTGTTTAACTGCGGTATTGAGAAGTCGCGGAAAATATTGCGGGGAGAATAGCGGAAAATGAAAAAGACCGTACGGGTTATAAATATATCAGAGTGGATCATGATAGCTGCGGGAAGCGTATTTTTGATCGGTATGATTCAAGGAGGAAGCAGCCCGATCCTTATTGGTGACGAAACATTTTCGATGAAACTGGTTGAAAACAGTTTTTCAGAAATAATACGTCTGACTGCATTGGATGTGCACCCTCCATTGTATTATATTTTATTAAAAGTAGTAGTAGAGTTGGGAAATTTAGTGTCATTGAACCCGGTTATATCAGGAAAGCTTGCTTCTATTCTTCCCTTTTTGCTGTTGGGCGTCGTTTCTATGACAAAGATAAGAAAGCGTTTTGGAGGCTTTGCGGCAAGTTTTTTCTTTATGAGCATTATGGGAATGCCGCAGATGATGAACTATTCTGTGAACATAAGAATGTACAGTTGGGGTATGTTCTTTGTTGTGATGGCTTTTCTTGCGTTTTGTGACATTATTTTAGAAAATAAATTTAAGCCTGCAATATTACAATTTATCATATATAGCGTCATGGCGGCCTACACACATTATTTCGCCTGCATTGGAATCGCGTTTTTATATTTTGCATTGCTGCTTTACTGGTATCGGTATCATAGAGAAAAAATCAAAACATGGTTTTTGTGCGCTGCAATTATTTGCATATGTTATCTGCCATGGATTCCTATCGTATATCGGCAGGTTGGCGGTGTAAAAGAAGGATACTGGATAGAACCTATTACGCTTACGTCCATTATTCAGTTTTTTCAGTTCCTTTTTAATCCGGCAGTTTATGCTTATCATAGCGGCACAATATTAGGCGCCGCGTTATTTTTGATTGTGTTAGCGGTCTTGTTTTTGCACGGGAAA
>JAGARW010000030.1 GCA_017621975.1 Lachnospiraceae bacterium
TACCGTTCTCATCCACTTCTCCCGAATCATAAAATATTTCACAATAAATTGGTTTGAAAAATATCCTCCCTATTGGAAATATTATCCATATACTACAGAATAAAGACACCATTATACGAAATAGCATCCTCTCATTCTTCCTCATATTACCTCCTTTTTATATCATACTATCATTTCAATTCCAACGAAAAAAAGCATTATAGCCTTCCAGCAGCGCCTTGCTCGTATGCTCCCATGAAAGTTCCTCCACGACGCGCTTCCTGCCAAATGACGACATTTCTTTTCTCTTTTCTTCATTATCCAGAAGCTCTACGATCTTTTTCGCCATATCCACAGCGTCGTTAGGTTTTGCATAAAGAGAAGCCTCCCTGGCGGAATACTTTCCTTCCGTCAGGTCAAACTGCACGATCGGCTTGCCAAGCGCCATATATTCAAGAACTTTATTCATCGTAGATTTGTCATTCATCGGATTGTATTCATCCGGATTCACGCAAATATCTGCCGTATTGAGATAGTCAAGCATCACGTCGTCCGGCGCCCGCCCGGTGAAGGTAACAATATCCCCGATTCCCATAGATACGGAAAGTGCCTTCATCTCTTCCAGAGAAGTACCGCCGCCTACAATGCCATAGCAAATATCATCCCTCTTCAGCTCTTCCCGGATATATTTTGCCGCTTCCAGCAGATATTGGATACCCTCCTGCTTCCCGATCACGCCGAGATAACCGACCATATATTTTCTGCCGCCTTTCAGCGACTCTTTCGGCGGCTGCAAACGCAGACGTTCCAACTTCGGTCCGCTGCGCAGTACATATACCTTATCCGGGTCCATACCGCCGCGCTCTATCGCGATCTTTTTATAAGATTCATTCGTCACAAAAGCAAAGGTGCAGTTCCGATAGGTCTGACGCTCCAGCCACGTCTGGCTCTTGTATAAAAGTCCCTTTTTTCCGAACTTTGCTTCAAACAGCTCAGGACAAATATCATGATGGTCAAACACATATTTCACGCCATATTTGCGGAAACGCTTCGCTATCATGTAAATATCGTCTGGAGGATTGCAGCCGTGGATCACGTCAAAGCCGATCTCTTTATATATTTTCTTTGCAAGTCTCAGTTCATGATAAAGCGCCGCGCCGTACTCCTTTACGTAGCCGATAAAACCGCTTCCCTCCGCCGGAAGGTCGTGACGGTAAATATGCACGCCCGACAATTTTTCGTACTCCTTTTCATATCCTTTGCCCTTGGGGCAGATCACGGATACGGTATAACCGTTCTCCACGAGCGTTGTCGCTTCCTGCCAGACTCTCGTATCAAACGGCACTGGCAGATTTTCTACAATAATCAGTATTTTTCCATTCATGTTTTATTTTGCTCCTTTTCCAAACAGCACGACAAACACTGTCTGAAGCAGTATTTTAATATCAAGGCTGAGCGACCAGTGATCGATGTAATGCAGGTCGTATTTCACAACGTCGTCAAAATTGTCAATGTTGCTTCTGCCGCTGACCTGCCAGAGTCCCGTAAGACCCGGCGTCATGCACAGCCGCCTCCGGTAATACGGCGTATACTGGGCAAATTCGTCCTCAGTCGGAGGTCTTGTTCCGACAAGGCTCATATCGCCGCGCAGTACGTTAAAGAACTGCGGCAGCTCGTCGATGCTTGTCTTACGCAGGAATCTGCCGACCTTTGTCACGCGGGGATCATCCTCCATTTTAAACATCAGACCCTGCATTTCGTTTTGTGCTTCCAGCTCTTTCTTACGCTGCTCCGCATCGATGTACATCGAGCGAAATTTGTATATTTTGAACCGCCGCCCGTTTTTGCCGATGCGCACCTGAGAAAATACGACAGGTCCCGGAGAGTCCAGTTTAACAGCCAGTGCTACAAACGGATAAAAAACCGCGGTGATCAAAAGTCCTACAAGGCTTCCGCCAATATCGATCAGACGCTTCACCATGCCTCTCTTATTATCGATCTGGTGAATCGCATATGTTACGACCGTAAAACCCGCAAACTCTTCAATCCGGCGTATCTTCGTATCAAGCTCCGCTACGTCAATATTATAGTGGCAGCTCACTCCCATAATCTCAAGTTCCATAATAAGCTGCTTCAGCACACTCTTGCCTGCTTCCGGCAGATGGATGAACACCTCGTCCATCGGCATATTTTTGAGCACGCCGATCACGCTCTTTCCGTCCGCCACAACGGTAACGCCTGCGATCTGCTGTCCGGTCATATCCTTGTCCCAAACGACCGCCGCCGATATTTCGCAGTCATACTCCGTTTCTTCTACGAGAATCGGCAGAATCCTGCCTGCATTGGCGGCGTCCGTGATCACCATGACCTTTGTCCTGCTCTTGTCCGCGCGGTAACCGGCGCGCAGAAGCTTTTTCAAGCAAATATGCAGAAGCAGCATAAGACATGCTTCCAATATAACATAATATCCAAATACGAGACGGGAAAAGTTCTCCGCTTCTTTAAAGAAAAACAAACTGCATCCGAGGAAGATAACAAGCGAAGTAATGTGCTTGGCAACCGACTTTGCTTCTACGTAATAGCCTCGCCGCAGGAAATTCCTCCCGCTTCCAATAAGCATGTCGTACAATACTGTAAACAATAAAATCCAGACACAGACAAGCAGATAAGTTCCCGGATGGTCCGCATCGCTCAGCGCAAGCGTACCATAGCGCAGCAAAAGAGCAAGCAAATAAGACAGAATGACACAAACGCAGTCTGTCAGAAGAATTCCATATAATTCGATCAGTTTATTTTTACGCTCTGTCTGCATGGGTTTTCCCCTTATCATACATATTGATACACGTAATTATTAAAATTATACTACATCCTAAAATAATTGACAACTTTTCCCTTGAAAGTGGTTTTTTTATCAGGAATAAGCTATAATACTATAAACTGTAAAAAGGAGCCGTTTATGTATCCAGAGCAATTTTTTCATGTTATCAGGCAAAAAATTAAAAAAGAGTGGAGTCTCGCATTCTGTACAGCGTTCTGCATAGGGCTGCTGATTCACCTGTACAGGCTGACCAACCATCTGCTCACATGGGATTCCGTTTATAATTTTTATGACAGTCAGAATGTTATCCATCTCGGCCGCTGTTTTCTCACGCTTTCCTGCGGTATCGGTTCTTACTATGATCTTCAGTGGGTAAACGGACTGCTCTCGCTCGTCTATCTTTCCCTGACGGCGGTCTGCCTTACGGAACTTTTTTCGCTTCAAAGGCGGGCAAGCATCGTCCTCCTCGCCGGAATTATCGTTTCCTTTCCGAGCGTCGCCAGCACCTTTGCCTATATGTATACTGCGGACGGTTATTTTCTGGCGCAGCTTACCGCCGCGCTCGCCGTACTGCTTACGCTGAACTATAAAAAGGGCTTTCTTGCAGGAATCGTTCTGCTTGCTTTCTCTTACGGCTCGTATCAGGCATACATCTCGTTTGCCGTCATGCTGATCCTGACGTGGAGCATTATGCAGCTCATACGGGAAACGCTCTCCGCAAAGGAGCTTCTGTCGCGTTACTGGCTCCGTTTTCTCTTCATGGGAGGCGGCGGAACCGCGCTCTATCTCGTCTGCAATAAAATACTGACCGCGCTCGAAGGCGTCTCTGTCAGCGATTATAACGGCATTGCCACAATGTCCCTGCCGGACGGCACAAAGCTCATTTCCGCCGTTAAGAATTGTATCGTTGACTTCGTTTACTTTTTCTTCGGTCCGCTTGACCGAATGAATTTCTATAAGCTGCTGAACGCAGCGCTGTTTGTGCTACTCGCCATACTGTTTTTATGGGTCGTCCGCCGGCAGAAGCTTTTAAGAAGACCCGGCAGCCTGCTTATGATTCTTTTCTGTCTCGCGGCGATGCCCTTTGTATGCTCCATGATCTATTTTCTTTCGCCGCAGGTACGGTATTATATGCTGATGTACGCGGGATTTTCCCTGATCTATATGTTGCCTGTGCTCTTATGCGACGCGTCTGCGCCTTGCAAAGCAGCGCTGCCCGATGAAAATGCCGCAGAGTGGAATTCTGCATCCGCGCAAAAATCTGTAGGCGACCGTCTTTTGACGTCTCTGCCGCTTTCCTGGTGCTGCGTGATCCTGACGGCGCTGACGGTATTTAATTTTGCCCTGATCGACAATATCAGCTACCTTTATATGACGACAAGCAATGAAAAAACGTTCCAACTCGTTTCGCGCATGACGGACCGGATCGAGCAGCTTGATGATTTTAAGAGTGCAAAGAAACTTTGTGTCATCGGTCATTTTGAGGATTATGATACGATCTCATTCAATCTCCCGCCCGCCATGGCAGGCATACGCGACAGCTATATCATCTCCGAACAGGCGCATTTTTCCGCTATGATGGACACCTATTTCGGACTGACGCTGGAGAGCTGTTCCGATGAGGAAAAAAAGGAGATACGTGCATCAGAATTGTTTTCGGAAATGGACTGCTGGCCCGCGGCGGGAAGCGTCCGGCAGTATAATGATACCGTCGTGATCCGCATCGAATAAAGGCCGCCGTAGATGCAATTAAAGTTTCCGAATATTGATATCTTTTCCGCTCAGGCTGCGTTCGCTTTGAGCCTTGAAGGTCTCAAAGACGTACTCGCCAAATTCGCTGCAAAGATATCAATATTCAAACTTACATCTACGGCTGCAGTCCCCGATCTTTAGCAGCATTTCCTTCTCCTTCTTCCTGCCCTCCGAGGTATAAAACGCCACGCAGTCTTTATTCTCCGTATCCATCAGTCCGTCCGGCCTCTCCACGCCGCCCGGATGACAAAGCGCCTCAAGCAAAAGTCCGCGTTTTTCTGCGATCCGCTCAAAGTCGGGCAGCAGCTTTCCAACCCGCGCAAGATCCATTCCGCCGCTGAGCAAAATACCGAAAAAGACGGCGCTCCTGCCGCGGTAAGGCGCAAGCAGCTTCCTGTCCATAACATTCAGCACATTCAGCACAATATTTTTGACAAGATTGATCGGACGGTACGTCCGGTACAGAGCGGGATGCCCCAGAAACGGCGTCAGCGGTTCCGCCGAAATCCTGATGAATTCGATCTCCGCACGATGCTCCGGCGAAGCGGAAAGCCATTTTTTGCCCGCCTGCGTCTGCTGCAGTTCATGCACAGCTTCCAATATGCATTCCAGTACGACAGGTATCATATGATAGTGCTGATGGCTGTCAAGGCGCAGCGTATCAATGTACGGCAGCATCCGCTCAAGCTGCGCGCGCACCTCCGCCTTGATCTGGCGTTTTAATTCCTTACGCTTCCCCGTGAGGGAAAGACAAAGTACCTTAAAAAAAGAAATTGCAAACATGCCGCGCTCATCCACGAGCCACGGTATCTTCGCCGGTTCGGAAAGACAATGTCCTTCCGCCAAATTGAAATGGATGCTGACGTGAATCTGCCCGCGATAAGGCGTAAACAGCTCCATACATGCATCCAGATACGGACTATTCGGCAGAACGCTCATCGAAGTAAGCGCCCCTTCCCGATAACAGTCCAGAATATGTTCGGATATTTCCGTATTCGCTCCGAAATCATCCGCATGAAAAATAATGTCACCAGACATCCCGTTCTTCTTCCTTTCCGTCTTTCCAAAGAAACGATTCAATATGGTATCTCGGTCTGTGTTTCGTTTCCAAATAAATCTTCCCGATATACTCTCCGATAATTCCCAAAGACAGAAGCTGGACACTGCCGATAAACCATGTCGAGCAGTAGCTCGACGCCCAGCCGGGTACCGTATGACCCGTATAATAATCATAAAAGGTCGTGACGATCATCGCAATGCTGACAAGCAGCATCAAAAATCCAAGCAGGGAGATCAACTGGAGCGGCTTGATGCTAAATGAAGTAATCCCGTCCGCCGCAAAGGAAAGCATCTTTTTCATCGTATATTTAGACGCTCCCGCCTTGCGCTCATGCACGTCAAA
>JAGARW010000031.1 GCA_017621975.1 Lachnospiraceae bacterium
CGCCCGGAACGCTTGTTTCCAGACTTTCATCAACAACAGGACCCGACGTAACGCGATCCATCTCTATCCCCATACCGCGTGAAAGCTCGTTTTCAGGAATCAGGCCGACAGACAAAAGCAGCGTATCGCACGTATAATCTTCTTCCGTTCCCGGAATCGGTTTTCCTTTTTCATCTACCTGCGCCAATGTTATGCCGGTAAGACGATCCCTGCCCCTAATATCCACTACCGTATGACTCAGCTTAAGCGGAATATCATAATCGTTCAGACACTGCACGATATTCCGTTTCAAGCCGCCGGAATAAGGCATCAGTTCCGCAACGACCTTGACCTTAGCGCCCTCAAGCGTCATACGTCTCGCCATGATCAGACCGATGTCCCCGGAACCGAGAATCACAACTTCCTTGCCCGGCATATAGCCCTCCATATTGACAAGACGCTGCGCCGTACCGGCGGAAAAGATACCCGCAGGACGATAGCCCGGAATATTCAGCGCGCCTCTCGAACGCTCCCGGCATCCCATTGCAAGGACGATCGCCTTTGCCTGAATCTGAAACATGCCTTCCGTACGGTTCATTGCCGTTACGACCTTGTCGCCGCTAATGTCCATAACCATTGTATTTAACTCGCAGGCAATCCCCAGTTCTTTTACAACGTCAATAAAACGTCCCGCATATTCCGGTCCGGTCAGCTCTTCCTGAAAAGTATGCAGTCCAAATCCGTTATGGATACACTGGTTAAGGATTCCGCCCAGTTCTTTATCCCTCTCCAGAATCAGAATGCTGTCTACGCCGGCTTTTTTTGCAGACGCAGCAGCAGCAAGCCCGGCAGGACCTCCGCCTACAATAACAATATCATATGATTTCATAGACTTTCCCTCCTATACGTTCTCTTTCGTGCGGCCTATCACGATCCTGGAATTGCCGCCGGACTTTGTAATTTCTTCCATACTCATATTCAGCTCGCGTTCCAATATTTCCATTGTCCTCGGACTGCAGAAGCCTGCCTGACATCTTCCCATGCCGGCTCTTGTACGTCTCTTCACGCCGTCTAACGACCTCGCTCCGACCGGTCTGTGGATCGCGTCAATGATTTCACCTTCCGTTACGGATTCGCAGCGGCAGATAATCGTTCCATAAGCCGGATTTTCTTTGATCAGCCGATTCCGCTCTTCCATGCTCAGGGAAGCCGGATTGAGCAGTCCCTTTCTCGTTGCGACAAAATCGGTCTTCTCTTCCAGCCCCATCTTATCACGCAGCATATCCGCTACCATAACACCGATCGCCGGCGCGCTGGAAAGTCCCGGCGATTCAATGCCTGCCACGTCAATAAACTGTTTTGCATCCTCGGCCTCGCCGATAATGAATTCATGTCCCTCTTCATGGGCGCGCAGACCGGCAAAAGAGGTAATCACCTGACGGATCGGCAGATCTTTTACCGTACCGCCCGCCTTTGCGATCAGATCGTCAAGTCCTTCTTTTGTCGTATTGGTTCCTTCTTTATCTTCAATATCAATCGCCGTAGGACCTACGATCAGATTTCCGTGAACCGTAGGCGATACGAGCACGCCTTTTCCAAGCTTCGTCGGAAGCGGGAAAATCGTTTTTGATACATAATTTCCAACGCTGCGGTCAAGCAGACAATAATCGCCCCGTCTTGCCACGATCTTTATCTTTTTTCCGCTGACCATATTGTGAATGACGTCCGCATACACGCCGGCGGCGTTTACAACGTAACGGCTCTCGATCGTACCGTTTCCGGTTTCGATCTCATAATATCCGTCTGCCTTTTTGATGTCCTTCACTTCCGTATCAAATTTGAATTCTACGCCGTTCACATTTGCGTTTTCCGCCAATGCAATCGTTAAGCCAAACGGACATACGATACCGCCCGTCGGCGCATACAGCGCGCCTTCTACATGATCCGAAAGATTCGGCTCCATTTCCAGAACCTCTTCCTTAGTAAGAATACGAAGCCCGCGCACGCCGTTTTTCACACCGCGGTCATATAACGTCTGTAGACCCGGAAGGTCTTCCTTGTTCATGCACACGACGAGAGAACCGTTTCTCTCAAACGGAAAGTCCAAATCTTTCGAGAGCTGTTCCATCAGTTCATTGCCTTCCACATTCATTTTTGCCATCAGGGAGCCTTCTGCGGCGTCAAAGCCCGCATGTACAATCGCACTGTTCGCTTTGGAGGTTCCGCAGCATACGTCTTCACATTTTTCAATGACACAGGCGTTGACCTGATATCTTGATAATTCTCTTGCGACTGCACATCCTGTAACTCCCGCGCCTATAATTACAACATCGTACATAATCACATTCTCCTTTTATAAAAATAGAGTCAGGCAATAGGCATGCATTCTCTGCATACCGCATGCCTGACTCACCTTCTCATGCATCACGATTCAGTTTGCATTCATTTCTCTATCCTTACTGCCTTATCGTACCTCTTATGCCCACGGAATTGCATTGTATAATAATACGGCAACAATACCGCCGATGATCGGTCCTACAACAGGAATCCATGCATAGCCCCAGTTGGAATCTCCTTTTCCTTTGATCGGAAGAACCGCATGCGCGATACGGGGACCAAGATCACGGGCCGGATTAATCGCATATCCCGTCAGACCGCCGAGAGACATACCGATGGAAACGATGATCGCGAATACGAACAGTTTATCAACGCCTCCGGCAATCCCCTGCACCTGACCGATCCCTTTGATCGCAAATACAAGTACAAATGTGCCGACCGCTTCACTCAGCAGATTCAGACCAACGTTCGGAACAGACGGGCTTGTCGAGAAGCATCCAAGCTTTGTGCCCGGATCATCCGTTGCGTCGAACTGTCCCTTAAACAGTACATATACGAGACATGCGCCTACAAAAGCGCCGAGAAATTCGCCTGCGAAATAATAAGGAACTACGCTCCATGCAACCGATCCTTCCAACGCCAGAGCGATCGTAAGCGCCGGATTGAAATGCGCTCCGGAAGCCGCTCCGAAGATGAATGCCGGAACAAGAACCGCAAGACCCCATGCAAATGTGATCTGGATCGACCCCGCTCCCTTCATACCCGATTTGTTCAACGTAACGTTTGCTACAACGCCGTCGCCGAGTAAAATAAGCATCATCGTACCGATAAATTCAGCAATAAAAATCAACATACCGATTACCCCCTTTTATTTGTTTTTCATTAGTCTTCTTTTGCCCATCCGTAAGCGCATTTTACGGCTTTGTTCCAGCCGGCAACCGCAGCTGCTCTGTCCGCTTCTTCCATCTCCGGTTTGAATACTCTGTCAATCTGCCAGTTCTTTACAACTTCTTCTTTGTTCTTCCAATAGCCGACCGCAAGACCTGCCAGATACGCCGCGCCCATAGCCGTTGTCTCAACGCATACGGGTCTGTTGACCGGAGCGTCGATAATATCGGACTGGAACTGCATCAGGAAGTTGTTTGCGCATGCGCCGCCGTCAACCTTCAGGGCGCTCAGCGTAATGCCGGAATCAGCCTGCATTGCCGCGATTACGTCGTTTACCTGATATGTGAGAGATTCCAGCGTCGCACGGATCACATGATATTTGTTAACACCGCGCGTAATACCTACGATCGTGCCTCTTGCATACTGATCCCAGTGCGGAGCGCCAAGACCCGTAAACGCCGGAACGACATAGCAGCCGTTCGTATCTTTTACCTTTGTCGCCATGTATTCGGAATCCGGCGACGTATCGATGAGTCTCATCTCATCGCGCAGCCACTGTACGGCGGCGCCTGCTACGAAGATAGAACCTTCCAGCGCATAATTTACTTTGCCGTCTAAGCCCCATGCGATCGTCGTTACAAGACCGTTCTTGGAATAGATCGGTTTCTCGCCTGTATTCATCAGCAGGAAGCATCCTGTGCCGTATGTATTTTTCGCCTCGCCCGCCGTAAAGCATGTCTGTCCGAACAAAGCCGCCTGCTGGTCGCCCGCCGCGCCGCCGATCGGGATCGGTCCGCCGAAGAAGGACGGATCCGCTTCGCCGTATACGCAGCTTGACGGTTTTGCTTCCGGGAGCATACATTCGGGAATATTCAGCTCTTCCAGAATTTCTTTGTCCCATTTCAGTTCTTTGATGTTGAATAACATCGTTCTGGATGCGTTGGAATAATCGGTTACATGAACCTTTCCTTTCGTCATCTTCCAGATAAGCCAAGTCTCTACCGTACCGAACAAGAGCTTTCCTGCTTCCGCTTTTTCTCTTGCGCCCTCGACATTGTCAAGAATCCATTTTACCTTCGTTCCCGAAAAATAAGCGTCGATTACAAGGCCTGTCTTCTCACGGAACGTATCGGTCAGTCCTTTTGCCTGCAAGGAATCGCAATACTCGGATGTACGTCTGCACTGCCATACGATCGCATGGTATACAGGCTCCCCCGTTTCCTTATCCCAGACAATCGTCGTTTCACGCTGGTTTGTAATACCAATCGCCGCAATATCCTCTGCTGTCGCCCCAATCTTAGACATCGCCTCTACAGCTACCCCTAACTGTGTGGACCATATCTCGTTCGCATCGTGTTCAACCCAGCCCGGTTTCGGGAAATACTGCGTAAATTCCTTCTGAGCCACGCTGCACATCTCGCCTTTTTCATTGAACAGGATACATCTGTTGCTTGTCGTCCCGGCATCCAATGCCATTACATACTTTGCCATTTGTTTTTGCCTCCTTCTCTATTGTTCAAAACTTTTCGATCAAGTTTTGGAAACCGATTATAATTTTTTCTGAGTTCCTACCTGTTCCAGATCACGCAGGATCTCGTCTATCCCCATACCGATACGGGCGTCTACCGTGCCTGTCACAGCCCCTTCCGCAACAGGGCAGTCCGCCATCCGTATCTTTTTTCCTTCCATCGCTTCGATCACCATCTCGGTCGTCATAACGGCGCTTCCCATATCCATTAAAACAATGACGCCGTCTTCCGAATAAACTTCTTCGATAGCGTTTTGTATTTTTTCAAAGCTCGTTCCAAAGCCGCCGTCTTCCATACCGCCTGCCGCCGCGATCTTTGCATCCGGCGCCATCATCCTTGTCAGGTCAAGCACGCCCTCCGCAAGCCTTTCGCTGTGTGAAACAATTACAAATCCTACCATATCAGACCTCGTCTCCGACAATCTCAAGCATCATCGTAAAGGAAGTGGCTCCCGGGTCCTGATGTCCGATGCTTCGATCTCCGAGGTAGCTGGCGCGTCCTTTTGTCGCCGCGATCGTCTTTGTGAACTCGACGCCTTCTTTCGCCGCCGCAATGCCTGCAGCAAACGCCGCTATCGCATCGGCGTCTTCCTTCCATGCCTTTTCGATCGCTTCCTTTGCCGGTATCATCGCATCCAGCATCGTTTTTTCACCTTTTGTAGATTTCCCCCGCATCTGGATTCCTTCGATTGCCGCCTGGAACGCTTCCAGAAAATCCGCCGTCCGAATCTCTTCTTTTCCCTTCAGCGCCATCCCCATTTTCATGAAGCCTGTGCCGTATAACGGTCCGGACGCCCCGCCTACCGTAGATACAAGGGTCATGCCAACGCTCTTTAACACCTCCGCAGGCTCTTTATCTGCCAGTGCGTCCAGCTTCTTTTCCACTTCTCCAAAGCCTCTTGCAAGATTGATGCCGTGATCTCCGTCGCCGATCACATTGTCAAGCTCTGTCAGGAAATCCTTTTCTGATTCTATTTTCTCTGCGATCTTACGTACGACCGCAATCAGCTTTTCTGTTTTCATGTGAGTCACTCGCCTTCCTGCGCCGCAGCCGCTTTCAGGTCACGGCGGCACGCTTTTATTCTTATGCTTTAAATGCCGGCGTATCAGCTTCCGCATCCAGAAGCTCTTTCAGCTCGTCGTCCAGTTTCAGCAGTGAGATCGAGAAGCCCTCCATTTCGATAGAAGTCATATATTCTCCTACAAAGGTCTTATAAACCTTGATCCCTTTTTCTGCAAGAACATCCGCCACACGGTTATTCAGAATGAACAGCTCCATAAGCGGCGTCGCGCCGGCGCCGTTTATCATAACGGCGACTTCGCTTCCGGTGTAATCAATATCTGCCAGGATCTGTGAAAGAAGCATATCTGCGATCTCGTCGGCTGTCTTGATCTCTTCCCTGTGCGTACCCGGTTCGCCATGAATACCGATTCCAACTTCCATTTCACTCTCGTCAAGCTCAAATCCCGGTTTTCCTGCCGCCGGTACAGTACACGGTCTGATCGCCGCTCCCATCGTTCTGACATTATCGATTACCTTCTGCGCCACCGCTGCAACAGCGTCGAGATCTGCGCCTGTCTCTGCCAGCGCTCCGGCAATCTTATGTACAAATACGGTTCCGGCAACGCCTCGTCTGCCGACCGTATAGAGGCTGTCTTTTACCGCCACGTCGTCGTTTACTATGACCTGCTTTACCGTAATGCCGTCCGCCTCTGCCATTTCTCCCGCCATTTCAAAGTTCATAACGTCGCCGGTATAGTTTTTGATGACCATCAGTACGCCTTTGTCAGTTGCGACCGCCTTGATGCCTTCATATACCTGATCCGGCGTCGGCGATGTAAATACCGCTCCCGCAACCGCTGCGTCAAGCATTCCTTTGCCGACATACCCTCCGTGCGCCGGCTCATGTCCGCTTCCGCCGCCGCTGATCAGCGCAACCTTGTTCTCTTTTTTGCTGCTTCTGACAACAACGTTTCCGCAATCCAGCTTTCTCAGATACTGCGGATATGCCTTAATCATACCCTGAATCATCTGATCCTCTACCTGATCTACTGCATTGATGAATTTTTTCATTTCCCTGTACCTCCTTTTCCCTCTTTTTCTTTTTTCTTTTATGCGTCTTACGCTTTACGTCCCTTACACTTTATGACATGCCCACGCCGAACAGACCAATGTCTTATAAAAACCATACGTCATAGCTCGTCGCCGATATAGCGATAGCTCCGCTGTTGAGCGCCGTCATAACGTCTTCTCTGTCGGCGATCAGTCCTCCGGCTATAACCGGCACCTTGCTGAGCCGGTTGACCTTTTTGATGATTTTGGGCATAACGCCCGGCAGCACCTCAATGACATCCGGCAAAATAGCGCCCGCCTGCTTTTCGATATTCGAAAGAGCCATGGAATCCATGACAAAATACCTAAGGACCGTATAAAAACCAAGCTGCTTTGCATACTTAATCAGATTGTTCTTTGTCGTAATAATGCCGTCCGCCTCCGTATACTCCTTGATAAAATCAAGCGCGACTTCTTTGCCGCTGAGACCGTTTATCAGATCCAGATGGATCATGGCAATCTTGTCCGCATCCTTGATCTTCTTTACAATATCGCGGATATTGCATATATCTCCGAAAAGAACAAACACGACCTGAATCTCTGAAGTCAGGCAGCGTTCCAATCCCTCTTCATTTTTCACCGCCGCAATGATCGGCGTATCTTCCAATATTTCCCGAAATGATGGCTTCATATAAAAAATAAAAAAACACAGCTAATAAGCAACATCTTCTGTTGTATTAGCCGTGCTCTCGTCTCCTGGCGTTTATTAACTATGTTACCATAATAACACCTTTTTGTAGATTTTGCAACATATTTTATTCTTTTTTGTCTCTTATTTTATAATTTTGCCAGTCTATCTCACGTCATTTTTATTTTTATTTGTATATTTTGTGTTTAATTTGTGCAAAATCTGCGCGCATTTTATTTATTTTTTATCCCGTCCTGTTCAATAAACGAAAGCAGTTCTTCCATACTCTTGCCGCCCG
>JAGARW010000032.1 GCA_017621975.1 Lachnospiraceae bacterium
ATATCGTGCCTGTGAATTTTGCTTATCAGGTTCAGGACGGGACGCTCTATTTGTATATTCACGGCGCGATGGCAGGACGGAAGTACGAGCTGCTGCAGAAAAGCCCGCTTTGTTCCTTTGAAATGGATATTCCGCTGAAAATGGATTGCATTTATGAGGCAAAGGATGTAACGATGCGCTATCAAAGCGTTATGGGCAAGGCGGAGGCGGATTTTCTCTACGGAGAAGAGCGGCAACGCGCGATTGACGAGGTGATCATGAATCGTTATGAGGAAACGAGACACTTTGAGTACAATCATGCTGCGGTGGAAAGGACGGCGGTGATCAGACTGAAAGCGACGGAACTCACGGCGAAAGCGAATCCGCTGTCCGGAGGAGCGGATCTGTAAGAAAGCGTGGGGAAAATCTGCGTTTTGCGGACGAAAATAAATGTTTTGACTACATTAGTCAAAATGACCTGAGAGGGAGGGAACGGCAGCTTGCGCCATACGATACAATTTCAAAAGAAAGAGGGAAGCCTGTTTGACCAGATTCTTGCAGATCGGGAAAAAGCCGGCGGAACATACGGAACGTGCGGCGGCAGAGGCGCATGCGGAAAATGCAGAGTGCGTTTTTTATCGGACGCGCCTCTTCCTTCTTTTGCGGACAGAAAATTCCTGACGCCGCAGGAGCTACGGGAAGGGTATCGGCTTGCCTGTATGGCAAAGCCGTATACAGACTGCGAAGTGGAGATCTGCTTTGCGCCGGAGCGGGAGATACGGATCGTTACGGAATCGGAACTTAGTGCGGGCGCTGAGCGTGACTTGCGGGATGCCGGAGAGCAGGGCGCGGGCGGCGAGCGGGATTTGCGGAACGCGGGCAATGAGCGGAGCGTGCAGAAGGCGGATGAAGGCGGCGAGCGGGACTGCTTCTGTGCGGTTGACCTTGGGACGACGACGGTAGTCATGCAGCTGATCGGCCGCCGGGACGGCAGGGCTTTGTCCACATATGCCTTTCAGAATCCGCAGCGTGCCTACGGCATAGATGTGCTGGCGAGAATCGCCGCGGCGGAAAGCGGCAAGGCGCAGGCGCTGAGACAGATGCTGTTGACCGAATTGGAAAATGGACTTAAGAAGCTGGAGGAGACGGGGAAGCCGCAGGAGATCATTTTTTCCGGAAACACGACGATGGGACATCTGCTGCTTGGCTATCCGGTGTCCGGGCTTGGGAAAGCGCCGTTTACGCCGTATCATATCCAGACCTCATATTTTGACTTGTCCGGTCATCCGGCGGTCTTCCTTCCGGGAATTTCCGCATTTGTAGGGGCGGACATCGTGTCGGGCGTTTATGCGTGCGGTATGGCGGAAAAAGAAGAGCTGTCTTTGTTTATCGATCTTGGGACGAACGGCGAGATGGCGGTCGGAAACAGGGACGGTATTTTGTGCACTGCCACAGCGGCAGGGTCGGCGTTTGAAGGAGGCGTTTCCGCGCAGGTTATGGGGACGGATATGACTGCGCTTGCCGCGGATATGCTGAAGTCGGGCGTGATGGACGAGACGGGGCTTTTAGCGGAGCCGTGGTTTGCGGAAGGATGGCGGCGCGGAGAGCTTACGATCACGCAGCAGGATATTCGCAATCTGCAGATGGCAAAGGCGGCGATCTGCGCCGGAGCGTCGCTCCTGCTTGAGCGGGCGCGCGCATGGGACCGGATTGCGCATGTGTATCTGGCGGGCGGTTTCGGTTACTATCTGGACGTGGAAAAGGCGGTTGCGATCGGTCTGATCCCACGGACGCTGTGCGGAATCTGCGCGGCGGTTGGAAATACGTCGCTTGCAGGCGCCGTGCGCTATGGCAGAAGCCAGAAAGCTGCGCGGGAAGAAGCGCTTGATCGGATCGTACGGATCAGCAGGCCGATCAATCTGGCGCAGCAGCCGGAGTTTGAAGCCCGCTATATCGCTTCGATGGCGTTTGCGGAAATGGAGTAAACGAAAAAAGGCGGGAAGCGCAAAACAGCGCCCCGTCTTTGTCTTTTTGTTTCAATCCGGATTCGTCATCTGCCTGTGTTATGACTGAAACTGTTTTATGATCTTGCCATTTTCGCAAGGCGCGCCATAGCGGTGCGAACCGGCGGTAGCAGCAAAATGACGATCGTAAGAGCCGCTTCAGAAAAGATATAGATTCCGTTGTACACGAGAGAATAAGGGAGCGCGCTCCAGCCTTCCCACGCATACGCGCCGAAGAAGAGCCAGCCGGAAAGAACGGCGAACACATATCTGCCGAGAACGCCGGCAAAATAGCCTTTTACAAGTCCGTTTTTGGAATGCGCAAACAGACCGGAAAGTCCGAGCGCGCCGAATGCAAGCAGATAATCGACGATGAGCTGCGCTGGAAAGAGAATATAGGGATCGATGAGCATCTGCAGAATGCCGTAAGCGACGCCCGTCATCAGACCTGCGCCGAGTCCGAACCAGCAGCCCGGCAGAGCGACGATCAGCATGGAAAATAAAGTGATGGAGCCGCCCGTCGGAAAATGAAACAGCTTGATGTTGGAAAGAACCGTGCCGAGGGCGATCGCCGCGGCGCAGAAGACGAGCTGTTTTACGGAAAGCTTTTTGCTGTTTCTGCGGGCAAACA
>JAGARW010000033.1 GCA_017621975.1 Lachnospiraceae bacterium
ATTAAGAAAGTGACAATTAATGGTATCAATGGAGCAAATACACAAATAGGGCAAATGGGAATGAATCAGGCAACGGATTCTTACAGCCGGAATATTCAGAACCAGATTGCTAATGCACAAAAGCAGTTACAGGAGCTTTCTTCTAATGAGGATATGTCATTAGAGGAGAAAATGAAGAAGCGGCAGGAAATACAGCAGCAGATCAGTGACTTGAATATGCAATTAAGACAGCGCCAGATAGAGCAGCGCAGAGAGAAACAGCAGGCAAAGAATTCTTCTATGGACGATATGTCTGGCGGTGCAGGAAACGCAGAAAGTGCAAAGTCTGGAAATAAAAGCGCAGGAATTTCACAGGCAAGCATGACAGCATTGATTTCTGCCGACAGTTCCATGAAACAGGCAAAGACGCAGGGTAACGTTGCGTCGAGATTGGAAGGAAGGGCGGGCGTCCTGAAAATGGAGATTAAGCTTGATGAATCTCGTGCAGTGAATGGACTTTCTGATAATACAGAGGGTAAGAAAGCGGAGCTTACTGAGGTAGAACGGAAAGCAATGGACGCTACGGCGGCTCAAATGGAAACGCTTGGAGAAGTGAATAAATCCATAGAAGAAGCCAATAAAGAAGACGAACAGATAGATAACGAAGATACAAAAACCATATCTTCAAAAGAGAAAGAGGATACATCGCCAGCCGAAGCGACAGTAATACCACAACCGAAAGCATATACATCAGTGGATATTCGTATATAGAACTGCTACATCTGCGGGAATGATAAGAAACGTACAAAAGACTATATGTAACGCGGCGCTTTAAAGTAGACGGGAAAAGCGCCTAAATCCTATAAACTTTCCACCTTGGATTCCGATATATAAAATAGAAAAAAGAGACCGGGATCAAGGAGGATAACAGTATGAACGGAATCAGCGGGTATCAGATTTATCAGAATTCTTACGAAAAAGGGGCGGCTTATTCGTCTTATGAAAAGACGGAGAAGGGGAATGCCGATAACAAAACGGGACGGGCACAGGACGTCTATGGAAAAAACAGCGTGCCGGAAACGAAAAAAGAGACGGTTTCCTTAAGCGAGAATGCGAAAAAGCTGCTGGAGCGTCTGAAAGAAAAATACGGCGACGCGGATTTTATCGTCGCAAATTACGACAGCGACGAAGAGGCGCAGAAATATCTTGCCGGAGGCACAAAGGAGTACAGCGTGCTGATCGAGCCGGAGCTGCTTGAAAAGATGGCAGCGGACGAATCCGTAGAAAAGAAATATACGGACATGATCGACACGGCGACGGACGCGCTTTCCGGGATCAGGGAAGAACTGGGAGACGACGATACGGCGGTGCGGCTTGGCGTTTCCTTTGACAACGACGGCAATATGAAATTTTTTGCCGATCTGGAGAAGCTGAGCGAGAAGCAGAGGGAGCGGATCGAGAAAGCGAAAGAAAAGAAAAAGGCGGAAGAAAAAGAAGAAAAGAAGAAAGCGGAGAAAAAGCCGGAAAAAGAGTATACGGAGCCGGAGAAGCGGGCGCGGGTAACCGCCGATTCCGCCGAAGAGCTGATCGAAAAGATCAGAGACATCGACTGGGATAAAGTAAAAGCGCAGCCGAGGAAGACGATAGGCGGCACGATCGATTTCGGCGTGTAGACCGGTGACCCGCACGCGGTATGTAGTTACGGTGCGGGCAACCCGGCTTCCCCTGTGAAGGCTTGGATATGAAAAGCCCTTTGTTTGAAACGATCCTGTTAAACTGCACAATATATTTCACTTCCTGTGACTGCGCAGGAAATGAAATTTTTGTGCGATTTGATAAAGTATCGTAAAAACAAAGGGCTTTTGACATTCGGTTCCTAGGAAGCGAATCTTCTGCCCGCCTGTTCCCAATCGGCGACGGCAAACCAGTCTTTGACGTAGTCCGCGCGCTGATTGTAATGCTTCAGATAATAGGCGTGTTCCCAGACGTCGATGCAGATCAGAGGGAGCGTCTGGAAGGAAAGGGGCGTATCCTGATTGGCGGTCGTGCGGATCGTAAGGCTGCCGTCCGGTTTCCGTACAAGCCATGCATAACCGGAACCGAAGACGGAAAGGGCGGCCTGCGTAAACTGTTTTTCAAACGCTTCATAACTGCCGTACTGCTTCCGTATGAGAGAGCCGAGCTCGCCGGAAGGCTGCTGAGGGCTGTTTCCCTGTAAAGTGGAAAAATAAAGAAGATGATTGTAGACGCCTCCGGCGTTGTTGCGTATCGGCGTTTTCAGATCGTCCGGCATGGAAGGCGCATAAAGAACCAGCTGTTCCAGTGAAAATCCCTGATAAGCAGGATTTTCCTTCAATAGCTGGTTCAAATTATCTACATAGGTCTGCAGATGCCGGTCGTGATGCAGCTCCATTGTTTTTGCGTCGATGTAAGGCTCCATGAAATCATAAGAATAAGGAAGCGGCGGATTGATAAAAGGATAATGTTCGTTCAAAGGGAAAACTCCTCTGCCTTTTCTATCCAGTATATGCAAGGCGTCGGGAGAGAATTACTGTCTGGACGAGACGAATGCGCGGATTGCGGCGAAGCTTTCCGGGCTGATGACGTGCTCGATCCGGCAGGCGTCTTCTCCGGCGATTTCCTGCGGAACGCCGAGCGAAGTAAGCCATGAGGTCAGAAACTCATGACGTTCGTAGATCATTTCCGCAATTTCCCTTCCGGCGTCGGTCAGATAAATGAATCCGGCGTCCGTAACCGTGATCTGCTTTTTCTCACGAAGATTTTTCATTGCGACGCTGACGCTTGATTTTTTAAAATTCAGTTCCGCAGCCACGTCGACGGACCTCACGACGGGCAGCCGTTTGCTGAGAATCAGTATTGTTTCCAGATAGTTTTCCGCAGATTCGTTGTAATTCATAGATTTTCTCCAAAGATAAAAATAAATCCGTCTGCAAGCAGCCGCATATAATTCGCCATGCTTCGTTCGAGAGCCGCCTTGCTCTCTCACTCGCGGGCTTCGCCCTATGTCTGTACAGAAAAGCAAATCCGTCTGCAAGCAGCCGCATGGCGCGCACTCGCAAACCCGCGCTTACGCGCTTTATGTCCGATTGCATCGGACGTTTGCTCGCGAATACCGCAGGAAAAACAAATGTCTGCTTCGCAGCCGCTTGTTTTTCCCATGCGGTTATTCCATTATACCATAATGGTACGGGACTTTCCAGAAAAACGTTATTGATAAAAATTTTCAATAACAGATTTCGTCAAATTATTGACAGCTAACGATAGTTAGAATATACTAACCATGAACGATTTGACAAAGCAGATCAGCATAAAATAAAGAAGGGGATGAGATGATGCCATTATCAATGACAAAAGCGGGAGAACCGAATACGATCAAAAAGATCGGCGGCAAGGAAGAAACGAAGAAGTTTCTGGAAAGTCTCGGATTTGTGACGGGCGGCGTAGTGACGGTCGTTTCTGAAATCGGCGGAAACCTGATCGTAAACGTAAAAGACGCAAGGGTTGCCATCGGAAAAGATATGGCAAATAAGATCCTCGTCTGAAACGGAAGCGGGTACGCTTCGGAATGGGAGGAAGTATGAAGACTTTGAGAGAAGTGCGTCCGGGCGAGACTGTGACGGTCAGAAAGCTGACCGGAGACGGCCCGGTAAAGAGAAGAATTATGGACATGGGGATCACGAAAGGGATTCCTGTTTACGTGCGCAAGGTAGCGCCGCTCGGCGATCCGGTGGAAGTGACGGTGAGGGGCTATGAGCTGTCTCTTCGAAAAGCGGATGCGGAAATGATCGAAGTAGAATAATTTTTTTACGGATAAGTTAGCTGCGACTAATCAAAGATAGTTTTTACAAACAAAGAGAGGCCGCATCGTGGAATGGAGGAGAAGTATGTCGATTAAAATAGCTCTCGCAGGCAATCCGAACTGCGGGAAAACAACTTTATTTAATGCGCTGACCGGTTCCAATCAGTTCGTAGGAAACTGGCCGGGCGTAACGGTAGAAAAAAAGGAAGGAAAGCTGAAAGGACATAAGGACGTGATCGTAACGGACCTTCCGGGCATTTATTCGCTGTCGCCCTATACGTTGGAAGAGGTCGTGGCGAGAAATTATCTCATCAGCGAAAAGCCGGACGTGATTCTGAATCTTGTGGACGGTACGAATATCGAACGAAACCTTTACCTTTCGACACAGCTTTTGGAGCTTGGCATTCCGGTCATCATGGCGGTCAATATGATCGACGTTGTCGAAAAGACAGGCGACCAGATACATATCGAAGAGCTTGGCAAAAAGCTCGGCTGCGAGGTCGTTACGATCTCCGCACTGAAAGGAACGGGCGTACAGGAGGCTGCGGAAAAGGCGGTCGCGCTGGCGGGCAGAAAAGACGCCAACGTCCGCGTGCATTCGTTTGACGAAAAAGTAGAGAGAACGATCGAGACGGTAGAAAATAAAATCGGCGCGGACGTTGCGCCGGGGCAGAAACGCTTCTTCGCGATCAAGCTGCTTGAAAAGGACGATAAGATTACAGAGCAGATGACGCGCGTGCCGGACGTATCGGCTGAGATCAAGAGTCTGGAAGAAGGATTTGACGACGATACGGAAAGCATTATTACAAATGAAAGATATGTTTATATTTCTTCGATCATCGGAGCATGCTGTACGAAGAGTAAAGGCGGGCAGATGACGACTTCCGACAAGATCGACCGGATCGTAACGAACAGATGGCTGGCGCTGCCGATCTTTGCGGTCGTTATGTTCATCGTATATTATGTATCGGTTACGACGGTCGGAACATGGGCGACCGACTGGGCGAACGACGGCGTATTCGGAGACGGCTGGAGCCTGTTCGGACTGGTAGATGTGCCGGGCATTCCGGCGCTTGTAGAGGGCGCTCTTTCCGCGATCGGCTGCGCAGACTGGCTTTCCGGTCTGATTCTGGACGGTATCGTAGCGGGCGTCGGCGCGGTGCTCGGCTTTGTACCGCAGATGCTCGTACTGTTTATCTTCCTTGCGTTCCTTGAGTCATGCGGCTATATGGCGAGAGTTGCGTTCATTATGGACCGTATCTTCCGTAAGTTCGGACTTTCCGGCAAGTCCTTTATTCCGATGCTGATTGGTACGGGCTGCGGCGTTCCGGGCGTTATGGCTTCCAGAACGATCGAGAACGACAGAGACCGCAAGATGACGATCATGACGACGACCTTTATTCCGTGCGGCGCGAAGCTTCCTATTATAGCGCTGATCGCGGGCGCGCTGTTCGACGGCGCATGGTGGGTATCGCCGAGCGCGTATTTTGTCGGTATCGCGGCGATCATCTGCTCCGGTATTATTCTGAAAAAGACAAAAATGTTTGCGGGAGAGCCTGCTCCGTTCGTTATGGAGCTTCCTGCGTACCATATGCCGACAGTCGGAAACGTACTGCGCAGCATGTGGGAGAGAGGCTGGTCCTTCATTAAGAAGGCGGGAACGATCATCCTGTTATCTACGATCGTCGTATGGTTCACAACGTACTTCGGATGGGTGGACGGCTCGTTCAGAATGCTGGAGGATATGGAGATCGACCACAGTATTCTTGCGGGAATCGGCAACGCGCTTGCATGGATTTTTACGCCGCTTGGATTCGGCGACTGGAAATCGACGGTGGCTGCGATCACCGGTCTTGTAGCGAAGGAAAACGTTGTCGGCACGTTCGGTATTCTGTTCGGATTTGCTGAAGTTGCGGAAGACGGCGCGGAGTATTGGGGCACGCTGGCAGGCAGCATGACGAGCGTAGCGGCTTATTCCTTCCTCGTATTCAATCTTCTGTGCGCGCCCTGCTTCGCGGCAATGGGAGCGATCAAACGGGAGATGAACAATATCAAATGGTTCTGGTTTGCGATCGGTTATCAGTGCCTGCTCGCTTATGTCGTATCGTTGTGCGTATATCAGATCGGCACGCTGCTTACAACAGGAGCGTTCGGTATCGGTACGGTTGTCGCTTTCCTTTTGGTGATCGGATTCATTTATCTGCTCGTAAGACCGTATAAAGAGAGTAAGACGCTCGATATCAAGATCAGCGCGGGCAAAAAAGCAATGGCAAAAATGTAAGAAGTTTCGAAGCGGACGGGAGGCGCAAAGGTATGGGAACAGTCATAACGGCGGCGGCGCTGGTTGGGATCGTGGCTCTGATCATTAGAAGCATGGTCCGCGACAAAAAGAACGGAAAATCGCTTCAGTGCGGCTGCGATTGTAAACATTGCAGCGGACACTGCGGACATTAGGAGAAAGGGCTATTCGTATGGACAGACGGGAAATGGTGCTTCAGAGGCTGAAGGAGCAGGGCTGCCGCATTACAAAGCAGCGCCGGATACTTCTCGATATTATTCTGGAAGAAAACTGCTCCTGCTGTAAGGAAATCTATTACAAGGCGTCCCGGATCGACAGTTCGATCGGCGCGGCTACCGTCTACCGCATGGTAAATCTTTTAGAAGAGGCGGGAGCGATCAGCAGACGCAATATGTACCGCGTCGCCTGCGACACGGAGAATACGTGCGGCGGCTGCGAAACGGACTGCGCGCGGGATATGAAAGAAGCGTGCGATCTCTGCCGGACGGGAGAAGCATGCGGAGCGTGCGCGGCGCACGGCTGTACGATAGAGCTTGCGGACCATACGGTATATCATCTGTCCGCGGGAAACTGGAACCGTGTGATCCGAGCGGGGCTTGAGGCGTGCGGCTATGCTTCCGACGTCCGCAGCGTGACGATACAGCCCTGCGGCTGCGAATAAATAGAACGATAAAAGCGTTGTTTCGGAAAAAAGAGACAGCGCTTTTACTATTTATCAGATTCGGGCACAAATGCCTTTTGTTGAAAGCAAATCTTCTAAAACTGCGCAATATATTCCATTTCCTGTTCCAAAGCTTCGGATATAAGTCTTTCTAGGCGTTCCGGCAATGATCTGAGAAAAGTGGACGCAACCGGCGAAGATTCGCCGTCCATGACTCAGCTTCGCCTTTTTCGGACATCCTGTCCGAAAATTGCTGTATCTTGATGGACCGCTGAGAAAGGCTAATATCCTGCGCAGTCACAGGAAATGAAATATATTGCGCAATCTGATAAAAAATGTTTTCAACAAAAGGCATTTGACATCCGGTCTTTTATGGAAAGATTTCGTCCAAATATAAAGATTTTCTAAAATCAAAACAAATATCCGAAAAGCGATTGACATAATATTATAAGAAGTATAAAATACATAGCGTGCTATGGATAGTTTAATTTCCGTTTAGGAAAACAACAAGATAGGAGGGAGTACAGCCTGTGCAGCTACAAGATATGGAAGTGGGATTTGGACTGACGAACGAAGAGATCGAAGAAGCGTACGGCAGGATAAACGACACGCGGCTCCAGATCGCAATGACGCTCGGAATGCTCGATCATATTCAGAAGAACAAGATCAACAGGAAACTGGAAAAGGTCGGTTTGACGACGACCCAGTTACAGGTGCTGATTTACATTCTTTACAACAATGCAAATGTGCGGGAGCTGACGGCGAAAGAGTTGGAAACACGCTTCCGGGTCAGCAATCCGACGATGTCGGGAATTCTGAAACGGCTTGAGAAAAAGGGAATCATCGAGCGTGCGCCGGGCGTCCGTGACAAACGGAGCAAACAGATCCGCATCAAAGGAGAAGCGCCGGATTTTTTCAGCCTGATCGAGGAACGGACGAAAGAAGAAGCGAAAAAGATGTTCCGGGATTTTTCGGACGCAGAGCTTGAACGGTTATTGCAGCTTTTGAGAAAGCTTTTACATAATTTTGACAATACGGAAAACGAGGAGTGAGGACATGAAAAAAAGGAGCGGAAATAGCATGACAAACGGAAGTGGAAAAAGGTTTTCGCGTATCACGGCATTGACTTGTGCGGCTGCGGTTTCCTGCGGGCTTGTGCTCGGCGGATGCGGCGCGGCGGAAAAGCAGCCGGAAGGGGAAGCGGAAAAAGATACGTCTATTCTGGTAGAGACGACGTCGCCTCAGACGGCGAGTATCGAACTGGACGGCGACTTTATCGGTACGGTAGAGGCGGAAGACGAGATCACGGTTGTGGCGAAGGTTGCCGGAGACGTTACGGCGGCTTATTTTGAGGAAGGCGACCGGGTGGAAGCGGGCGATCTGCTGTTTACGGTAGACGACCGGAGCGCGCAGATCTCGATGGCGCAGGCGCAGGCGAGCCTTGAAAGCGCGAACGCTTCGATCGCGAGCGCCTCGGCGAACAAATCGCTTCAGGAGCTGAATCTCCTTTATACGCAGGAGCAGATCAAGCAGACGCTCGGCGAGATCGATACGAACCAGATGCAGCTTGAAAACGCGGTTGCAAGCGCGAAATACGCGCTTAAGGCGGCGCAGGAAAACGAAGCGCTCGCGGCGGAGCAGTTCGGTCTGGCGAGAGACAATTACGAGGACCTGGAAGACGATCTCGACGATCTGCGCGATAGCGCCGATAATATGAGCAAATATGCAAAGCAGCTGCGTCAGGTCAAAAGCAGGTACGACGATATAAAGAACGCAGGGAGTGTGGACGCCGCGCTTTCCATGGTCGGCGGCATAACCGTTCCGGACGATAAAAATGATTCCGAACAGGATATCGCGGAATATTACATATACGAAATGACGGACAACGCGGCTTCGACGGAATATGATCTCGGCGTCATGATCGCGGCGGCGGAGGCGCAGGAGGATACGCTCCGTTCTTCCAGAAGCAGTCTGGACGGCAATAAGGATTCCCTCCGTCTTTCCCAGATCAGCGCGGCGATCAGCAAAGAGACGGCGAAGAACAACGTGCTTTCCGCGGAGGATGCCAAACGTCTTGCGGAAAAAATGCTCGAGGATTACGAACTGTACACAAAGGCGGTCATCATTGCCGGAGCAAACTATCAGCTTGCAGGCGCGAACGTAAGCTCGATCTCGGCGGAGACGAGCCTGACGCAGGCACAGGCGGGCGCAAAACAGGCGCAGGCGGGCGTGGACGCAGCGCAGCTTCAGCTTGAGTATACAAGAGTGACGGCTCCGGTTTCCGGCGTAATCACAAAGAAAAACGTAACGGTTAACAATATGGCGGCGCAGGGCGCGGCGGCATACGTCATTTCCGCGGATAACGGCGTCAACGTGACCTTCTATGTTGCGGAAAGCGTTATGAAGGAGCTGTCGGTCGGACAGGAAGTACAGGTTGAGCGGAACGGCGAGCATTACGAAGCGCAGATTTCCGAAAATGCGGGCGTGGCGGACAGCGACAGCGGACTGTTCAAGGTCAAGGCGCAGCTTCTGACGGGAGCCGATCAGCTCATTACGGGAACGAGCGTAAAGCTTACGCTTGCGACGCAGAAGGCGCAGGACGTCATGACGATCCCGGTAGACAGCGTATATTATGAAAGCCAGAAGGCTTACGTATACTGCATGGAAGGCGGTAAGGCAGTCAGAACGCAGATCGAAACAGGAATCGCAAACAATGAGAGCGTAGAAGTAAAATCCGGTCTGACAAAGGACAGTCAGGTCATCACGACATGGGCGGCGCAGTTAAAGGACGGCTCGGACGTTAAGCTAAAGGGAGAAGAGACGGAAACACAGCAGCCGGAAAACGCTGAAACAGAGAGTGAAGACGCGCAGGAGGATTCAGAGGACGGCGTCAGCTTAGAGAGCGAAACAGAGGCGCAGGAAGCGGCGTTTGCAGACGTCAGCGACACGCAGAGACTGAATCAGAGCATTGAAAACAGAATTATGCGGACAGGCGTAACAGAATAAAGGAGAGGTAACGGATGAGTAAGTTGACAAAAACAGTACTGCAGCGACCTGTTGCCGCTCTGGTAATTGTTGTATCATTGATTATATTCGGTATCAGTTCCATCACGGGTATGGACCTTCAGCTTATACCGGATATGGATATGCCGATTATGCTTGTCATGACGACATATCCGCAGGCGGGTCCGGAAGACGTGGAAGACCTTGTGACGGAAAAGATAGAGGACGGATGCGGGACGATCGCCGGTCTGGACAACGTTTATTCGTATTCGCAGGAAAACGTTTCAATGGTTATGTTCTCCTTTGAATACGGAACCGATATGGACGATACGTTCATCGACATGCAGGAGGCGGTCGAACGTGTAAAGCGCGAGCTGCCCGACGATGCGGACGATCCGACGATCATCGCGCTGGACGTCAATGCGGCGGACGTCATGACCTTGTCGGTCGATTCCAAAGAAGAAGGAATGGACGTACTGGCGTATGTGGAGGACACGGTACAGCCGGAGCTGGAAAAGATCAGCGACGTAGCCGATCTGACGATCTCGGGCGGCGACGATTCCTATATCAGCGTAGAGCTTGTGCCTGAGCTGATGAAACAGTATAAACTGAATATTTCAACGGTTGCAAGCACGGTTGCGGCGGCAAACTACACGATTCCTGCCGGTACTGCGGATTACGGCAATCAGAGCCTGAACGTAAGCTCCACAACGGAGTATAAGACGCCGGAAGAGCTGCGGACGATCCCGATCACGACGGCGAGCGGCGATATCATTCATTTGTCCGATATTGCGAACGTGCATTATGCCGTATCGGAACCGACGAGCTACAGCCGGTATAACGGCTCCGACAATGTCAGCATCGGTATTTCAAAAATCCAAAGCTCGAGCGCCGTTACCGTATCAAGTAAGGTGACGAAGGTGATCGACGAGCTGAACGCGGAAAATCCCGAGGCTACGATCACGGCGGTTTACGACAGCAGTGAGACGATTATCGATTCCCTGATCTCGATCGGGCAGACGCTCGTTCTCGGTATCGCGATCACGATGCTCGTGCTGTTTGTTTTCTTCGGGGATTTCAAAGGAAGTCTGATCGTCGGTTCTTCCATGCCGGTATCGCTGCTCGTTACGTTTATTCTGATGAGCTTTATGGGCTTTTCCCTGAACATGATCACGATGGGCGCGCTCGTAATCGGCATCGGTATGATGGTAGACAACTCCATCGTCGTGCTTGAGATGTGCTTCCGAAAGCAGGAAGAGGGCATGAGCTTTATGGACGCGGCGTACGAGGCGACAAAGCAGGTTATGGCGTCGATCGTAGCCGGTACGATCACGACGGTCGTCGTTTATCTGCCGCTTGCCATGATGGAAGGTATGTCCGGGCAGATGTTCGGCCAGCTTGGTTATACGATCGTATTCGCGCTGCTTGCTTCGCTCCTTTCCGCAATCACGCTTGTGCCGCTGTGCTTCTCGCAGTATAAGCCGGTGGAAAAGAAGGGAACGAAGGTCAACCGGTTCCTTGATTTTGTCGGTGAGAAATATGCGGGCGTTCTGGAAAAAGCCCTTCATAGAAGAAAAACGGTCGCTTTGCTTGCCGTTGGTATTTTCGCCGTTTCCATTATGCTGTTTCGGTTCGTCAATGTGGAACTGATGGGGCAGACGGACGAAGGGCAGGTCGCGGTCACGGTAGAATATCGTCCCGGCACGAAGCTTGACACGATCGACGCAAAGGTACGGGAGCTGGAAGCGTTCGTAGCGGAGAGCCCTTATATCGACGACTACAGCGCGACGGTAAACGAGACGGATGCGACCGGCACGATTCAGGCGTACGTAGCGGACGGCTGCAAGCTGGGTACGTCGGACATCGTAGACGAATGGACGACATTGCTCGATTCCTACAAAGACAGCTGTGAAATTTCAGTCGCTTCTTCGTCTTCTATGGGTATGAGTATGGGAGGCGGCGGCAATACGTACGACGTCTCTCTGGAAAGCAACGACCTGGAGAAATTAAAGGAAGGCTGCCGTATCGCGTCCGATGCAGTTGTGAAAGCGGACGGCGTAATCAGCGCAAGCTCTTCTCTTGCGGATGCCGCGACCAAGGCGGAGATCGTGATCGATCCGATCAAGGCCGCTGCCGCCGGACTGACGCCGCAGAGCGCTTCCGGCATGGTCTACTCGATGATGAGCGGATCGGAAGCGATGGACGTTACGATCGACGACAGCGAATATACGGTCAAAGTAGAGTATCCGGCGGACGAATATCCGACGATGAACGACGTCTATGGCATTACGCTGACTAATACGAGAGGACAGTCCGTACCGTTATCGGATATTGCGGATATCGTGTATACGGATTCGCCGCAGACGATTACCCGTAAGGACGGAAATTATACTGCGACCGTGACCGCTACGCTGGAAGCGAACGCAAAATTTACCGCGCAGGATTCGATCCGGGAGCAGATGAGTCAGACTTTCCTGCCGGAAGGCGTGGAGCAGGTAACGAATACGATGGACGAGAGGATGAACGAAGAATTTGCCTCCCTGTTCTCTGCAATCATTACGGCGATCCTGCTTGTATATATCGTAATGGCGATCCAGTTTGAGAACCTGAGGTATTCGGGAATGGTTATGTTCTGTATTCCGTTTTCCCTGATCGGTTCGATCCTGCTGCTGCTCGTTACGAGGTGTACGCTCAGTATGGTATCATTGATGGGCTTTCTGATGCTGATCGGTATCGTTGTAAACAACGGTATTATTTACGTCGATTATACGAATATGCTGCGTAAGACGATGAGCACGGAGGAGGCTCTGATCGAAACGGGTAAATCCAGACTCCGTCCGATTCTGATGACGACGCTGACGACCATCCTTTCTATGATCCCGATGGCGATGGGATATGGAAAGAACGGTGAAATGACACAGGGTATGGCGGTCGTTATCGTAGGCGGTCTGACGGCTTCCACGATCCTGACGCTGATTCTGCTGCCGACCTTCTATATGATTATTCATAAGAGAAGCAAGGACAGAAAGCAGAGAAAGCAAAACGGCGGCGGAAAAAGAAAAGGCATCTTCAAAAAGAAAGAACAGGATATGCTTCCTGATACGTTATAATAAGTAAAAAGAGAGCGGACCCGCGGGAAAAATGTTTTCCCGCAGGTCCCTTTTTTATTTTATAGGAAATTACTCCATTTTGTTTTGTACGAAAGTTGTGTTCCTATGAAATAAAAAAAGCCCTCCGGGCAGGATCGCACTGCGGCGGAGAAGAACATGTCGCTGATGCGACCCGCCGCAGGCGGAGAATCCTGCGTGGCAGGATTCTTTTTATCTTTCGCCTGGCGGAGAAGCAATGAACGGTATGTTTTTAATTGTCGTACGAGCCGCCGAATATACTGCCGTTTAATTCGCTTCTCGGTTTCACATAAGACTTCAGATTGCCGTCTTCCGTATATCCCTTTTCGATCAGAAAAGCGTTATACTCTGCAATTTCATCCTGCGTCCAGATCGGATAATTAAGATTTGCATCCGCAATGATATCTTCCAGAGACATCGACTGGTAGCGTTCCATGCATTCTTTAAAATTAGAAATCTCTCCGCGGACGTTTTCCAGCGTCTCGAGATCCGCTTCACTGGCAGGAGCAAAATCGATCGCGGAGACCTGAGGAGGAATTGACATTGTCATCATTGGCGTTACCGTAAAGACGTAAGTGTTTCCGACTTGAATTTCATTCGATTTTTCCAGAAGGGACGCTTCCAGATGAATCGCAATTTCTCCGGAATAAGCTTCGGCATTTGCAGTGTTGCCGATGATCAGGTTTTCCGTTTCGGTGAGATTGTCCGTTATATCGACGATAAAACGAATTGTTTCGGCTTCTGCGGAGCCATTCTGTGTATCTTGCGCCGCTTCTGTCTTGGCTGCGGCCTCGGTTTCATCGGAAGCCGCCGTTTCATTGCTTTCTGCGGCGGGAGCGTCCGGCGCGCCGGTTTCTGTCTCGGTCGTTTCCGCCGCCGCATCGCCCGCGGCGACCGGTTCTTTCTGCGCGGTCCCGCAGGCTGTCAGAAGACTGGCCGCAAGGAGCGTCAAACATAGCAGAAAAGATAGATTCTTTGAGCGTTTCAATTTCGTTACCTCCTTGAATTTGTGACGTTATCAGTATCTTATCAGAAAGAGCGGGAAATATGCGGGAATGCGTTAAATATCTTCCGCTTCATATAAATAGCTGTTTCCCTGTTTTCCGACCCGTTTTACAATGCCGAGATCGTAAAGAATCTTGAGCGTCGTTTGCGCCAGCGGTCTTCGGATATGCGCCGCCCCTGCAAACTGTACGGAAGTAAAACGTTCCAGCGAAAGCGGGACGAACTGCATGTAGTCTTCCCGGCGTTCTACCACGATCTCGTCTATGATCTGTGTCGGAATACGGTCAAAGCGGCAGGAGCCTTTCTTTTTGTCGCAGCTCCATCCGTTCAGCAGGCGGTATTCTTCCAGATCGAGTAAAACGAAGCGGAAGCGCAGATTTTGATTTTTCAGGAACATTTTCAGCTTATAAAGCTCGGGAAACGCCAGATAAACGCTTCCGGTCAGCGGAGATTTTCGTTTCGGCGAGCATTCGCCGGTCGCTTCGTCGATCCAGCTGATCCATTTGAAGTGCGGGATCGGATAGACGATCGTGACAGGATAATCCTGCAAAAAGCAGCTTAGCTTCGGACGCATAGCGTTGAAGCTGCGCGTCTGAATTTCAATAATCTCCCTCCCGGTATAAATATCGGCGACATAGTTTCCGATCGGAATTTCGTGCGTTTCCTCGTCGGGGGCGTAAAAATATTTTAATACGGCATGAACGGTTTTTTCCGAAAGCGTACCGATTCCATGACGCTGCCTTTCGACGCCGATGATTTTTTCTTTTGCCGCCTGAAAACGGGCGTTTGTCTGTTCGTCCATTTCTGTGCCTTTCCGCATATATCGCTACACGCTATTATAACAGCCATGTTCCTTTTTGGCTATACGGAAGGGATGTAAATTTCTGGTTGACAAATACCCCTATGGGGTATAATATAGGCATAGACAGGGAACAAAATATAATAAGACGGAAGCGGCTGTATGCGCGCGGAAGTTGTTAGAAAGAGATGAAGAAAATGGAAGAGAATCAATGCTGTCATAAGAAAAAGGAGCGTTCCGAAGCGGAATATAAAGGGCTGCTCAATCGCCTGAGCCGGATCGAAGGACAGGTGAGGGGAATCCGCGGTATGGTAGAAAGGGACGCATACTGCACTGATATTTTAATGCAGGTAGCCGCTGTAAACGCGGCGCTCAATGCGTTTAATAAAGAGCTGCTTGCGAATCATATCCGTACCTGCGTTGCCAGGGATATTCGTGACGGAAAAGACGAAACAATCGACGAGCTTGTTGCAACGCTGCAGAAGCTGATGAAATAAAAAGAGTGCGGCGGAGGAAATATGGGAACACTGATCATAATAATCATACTTGCGGCGGCTGCAATTCCGGCAGCGCGCGCATGTATGAAGCATATAAAGGGACAGGGCGGCTGCTGCGGCAGCTGTGAGGCATGTAAAAAGAAACAGGAGCGTCACGCTTCTAAGGAGGAATAAATGGAACAGTATGCGGTAACGGGAATGAGCTGCGCCGCCTGCAGCGCCCGCGTAGAAAAGGCGGTATCAAAGGTCGAGGGCGTAACCTCATGTTCGGTCAGCCTGCTGACAAATTCGATGGGAGTGGAAGGAGACGCGGCGCCGGAGCAGATCATTGCGGCCGTGGAAGCCGCGGGCTATGGAGCGGCAAAAAAAGGGACGGCAGCCGCTTCGGAGGCGAACGCGGAGACGGGGCGCGGCGCTTCGGAGGATGCGCTGAGGGACCTCGAAACGCCGGTTTTGAAACGTCGCCTGCTGTATTCGGTCGGATTTTTGCTTGTGCTGATGTATTTTTCGATGGGGCACATGATGTGGGGCTGGCCGGTTCCGGCATTCTGGACGGAAAATCATGTGGCGATGGGACTTTTACAGCTATTGCTTACGATGGCGGTCATGGCGATCAATCAGAAGTTTTTTATCAGCGGTTTCAAAAGCCTGCTTCACCGCGCGCCGAATATGGATACGCTTGTAGCGCTTGGCTCGGGAGCGGCGTTTGTCTATAGTACGTACGCGCTGTTTGCAATGACGGACGCGCAGGTAAAAGGCGATATGGACGCGGTTATGTCGTATATGCATGAATTCTATTTCGAATCCGCCGCGATGATATTGACGCTGATTACGGTCGGCAAGATGCTGGAAGCGCGTTCCAAAGGCAGAACGACGGACGCTTTGAAAGGTTTGATGAAGCTTGCGCCGAAAACGGCGGTCATCATAGAAGACGGCGCGGAAAAGGAAGTGCCGATCGGGCAGGTCAAAAAAGGAGATATTTTTGTCGTTCGTCCGGGCGGAAACATTCCGGTGGACGGCGTTATCATAGAAGGAAGCGGCGCGGTCAACGAGTCGGCTTTGACAGGGGAAAGCATTCCGGTCGATAAGACGGCCGGCGATCCGGTATCGGCGGCGACCGTCAATCAGTCCGGCTTCCTGAAATGCGAGGCGTCCCGCGTCGGAGAAGATACGACGCTGTCGCAGATTATCCGAATGGTGAGCGACGCCGCGGCGACAAAGGCGCCGATCGCAAAAGTCGCGGATAAGGTGTCGGGCGTTTTCGTACCCGTCGTGATTGCCGCAGCCCTGCTTACGATCGCGGTATGGCTGCTTTTGGGAGAAAGCGTCGGGTTTGCACTGGCAAGAGGGATATCCGTACTCGTGATCAGCTGCCCGTGCGCGCTCGGACTGGCGACGCCGGTCGCGATTATGGTCGGAAGCGGCGTAGGAGCGAAAAACGGTATTTTGTTCAAGGCAGCCGTTTCGCTGGAGGAAGCGGGAAAGGTCGAGATCGTTGCGCTAGATAAAACTGGCACGATCACGAGCGGTCATCCTGAGGTAACGGATCTGATTCCGGCAGAGGGAATCGGGGAGAGGGAGCTGCTGCGTCTGGCATATGCGCTGGAGAAAAAGAGCGAGCACCCGCTTGCAAAGGCGATTGTGCAAAAAGCGGAAAACGAAAAGCTGACAGCGGAGGAAGTGAGCGGCTTTCAGGCGCTTCCGGGCAACGGATTGTCCGCCGTTATGCGCGGAGAGAGCTTGCAGGGCGGCAGCGAAGCTTATATGAGTAAGATGACGCAGATACCGGACGATTTGCTTAAGCGCGGCAGGAAGCTGGCGGAAAACGGAAAAACGCCGCTTTATTTTGCAAAAGGCGGAAAGCTTCTCGGGATCATCGCGGTTGCCGACGTCATCAAGGAAGAGAGTCCGCAGGCGGTACGGGAACTGCAGAATATGGGGATCAGAGTCGTTATGCTGACCGGAGACAACGAGAGGACGGCGAAAGCGGTCGGCGCTCAGGCGGGCGTAGACGAAGTGATCGCAGGGGTGCTTCCCGACGGCAAGGAGAGTGTGATCCGAAAGCTGAAGGAGGAAGGCAAGACCGCTATGGTCGGGGACGGAATCAACGATGCGCCCGCCCTGACGAGAGCGGACGTCGGAATTGCGATCGGAGCGGGAACGGATATTGCGATCGACGCGGCCGATATCGTATTGATGAAGAGCAGACTCAGCGATGTGCCTGCTGCGATCCGCTTAAGCCGGGCGACGCTGAAAAATATTCATGAGAATCTGTTTTGGGCATTTTTCTATAATGTGATCGGCATTCCGCTGGCGGCGGGCGTATGGATTCCGGTATTCGGATGGAAGCTGAATCCGATGTTCGGCGCGGCGGCGATGAGCCTTTCGAGCTTTTGCGTTGTAACAAATGCGCTGCGTCTGAATCTGTTTTCCGTTCACGACACAGCGCACGACCGGAAAAGAAAAGCGGCAGGCAAACGAGACGGCAGGGAAAATACGTTTCCTGCGGATGCGGCTTCAAAGGAGCAGACGCAAGGGGCGATAACAAAACAAATAGAAAAACAGGAGGATATAACGATGGAAAAAACATTTCAGGTGGAAGGCATGATGTGCCCGCACTGCGAGGCGAGCGTAAAGAAGTGTCTTGAGGAGATCGACGGCGTAAGCGCAGCGACGGCGAGCCATGAGGCGGGCACGGCGGTTGTGACGCTGGCAAAGGACGTGCCGGACGAGGTTCTGCGCGAAGCGATCGAAAAGCAGGGATATAAGGTAGTGTAAGATTTACAAGCGGTTTCATTTTTTATGATCCCACAGCTTGAAAGGTCCGTTTTCGACAAAGGTTGGAAACGGATCTTTTTATTTCATAGGATTCGGGTGTCAAAAGGTTTTATTGAAAACTGGTATTGTCAAATTGTACAAATGTTTTATTGACTGTGCCTGCGCAGGATATTAGACTTTCTTAGTGTTCCGCCTCTATACAGCAATTTTCGGACACGATGTCCGAAAAAGGCGAAGCTG
>JAGARW010000034.1 GCA_017621975.1 Lachnospiraceae bacterium
CAGCTTCGCCTTTTTCGGACATCGTGTCCGAAAATTGCTGCATGGAGGCGGAACACTAAGAAAGTCTAATATCCTGTGCAGGCACAGTCAATAAAATATATTGTGCAATTTGACAATACCAGTTTTCAATAAAACCTTTTGCCCCCGAATCTTATAATTAAAAAAATGGGAGGACGGAACCGATGAAGCATGAATATGAAGTGGTGGACCATAGCGTCGTTCGGAATTTCAAAGTATTTCTTGTCAATCTTGACTACCGCGCGCCGCATATACACAGGGATTTTGAGATATGCTTTTTGCTGAGCGGCTCGGTAACGGTTTTTCTGGGAGAAGCGCGGATGACGTTTTCCCAAAACGACTTTTTTGTCTTCAATCCCCTTCAGCCTCATGAACTGCGGGCGAATCCCCACGCGCTTATTTTATCCGTTCAGATTCCCTCCGGCTTTTGCCGGGATTATTATCCGGCGATCGTGGACACAGAGTTTCTGTTCTGTTCGGGACGCGCCGTGATGGAAGGGCGAAGCGGCGCTTTTTTCAGGACCGCCGTTTTCATGGCGCGGGCATATTTCGCGATGGAGGAAGGGTTTGAACTGCTTTGCGTCGGCAAGATCAACGAACTGCTTTACGAGCTTGTGCGCTTTTTTCCTTATAAAAGAACGTTCCGGGAAACGCAGAAAAAGCAGCTTGAGAATTATGAGCGCATCCGCAGGATGATAGAATATATCGACGCTCATTATACGGAAAAGCTTCTTCTTTCCGAGCTTGCCGAAAAAGAGAATCTGTCGCTGACCTATCTGTCCCACTTCTTCAGGGACTGCCTGCAGATCAGCTTCCGGGAATATCTGACTTCGCTCAGATGCGAAAAGGCGCGGCAGCTTTTGCTGCTGACGGACCTCAATCTGCTCGACGTCAGTATGGACTGCGGATTTTCCGATATTAAATATCTGAATCGATCCTTTCAGAAGCAATACGGCTATTCTCCGAGAGAATACCGCAAGCGGTTTGATCTTTCCGATCTGCCCTCCAAACAGCTTTCTATTTTGAGCACGCAGGAATTTTTGTCGCGCAGGGCAAGCCTTGTCACGCTGGAAAAGATCATTTCGGAATCGTTTGAGCTGCAAAATGATGCATAATTGTATTTTTGTATACATTTATGCCGGAATTTTGTTTACAGCAGGGAAGCGGCTGTGCTATACTCACAGATAATAAACGTCAAGGAGGAGAAGCAATGTATTCATTAGACGAAGTAAGAAAGACCGATCCCGAAATTGCGCAGGCGATCGTGGACGAACAGGAAAGACAGAACAGCCATATCGAACTGATCGCTTCCGAAAACTGGGTGAGCAAGGCGGTCATGGCGGCGATGGGAAGCCCGCTGACAAACAAATACGCGGAAGGCTATCCGGGAAAACGTTACTATGGCGGATGCCAGTGCGTAGACGTTGTGGAAAACCTTGCCATTGAACGCGCGAAAGAGCTGTTTGGCTGCGACTATGCCAACGTACAGCCGCATTCCGGCGCGCAGGCGAATCTGGCGGTACAGTTCGCGGTATGCAATCCGGGCGATACGATCATGGGAATGAACCTCGATCACGGCGGACATCTGACGCACGGAAGCCCAGTCAATATTTCCGGCAAATATTTCAAGATCGTTCCTTACGGCGTCAATGACGAAGGCTTTATCGATTACGATAAGCTCCGCGAGATCGCGCTGGAAGCAAAGCCTAAGATGATCATTGCCGGCGCCTCCGCTTATGCGAGAACGATCGATTTCAAAAAATTCAGAGAAGTGGCCGACGAGGTCGGAGCGGTGCTCATGGTGGATATGGCGCATATTGCCGGACTTGTAGCGGCGGGTCTGCATCCAAGCCCGATTCCGTATGCGGACGTCGTAACGACGACGACGCACAAGACGCTGCGCGGACCGAGAGGCGGTCTGATTCTGGCAAACGAGGAAGCCGCTAAGAAGTTTAATTTCAACAAAGCGATCTTTCCGGGCATTCAGGGCGGTCCGTTGATGCATGTGATCGCGGCAAAGGCGGTATGCTTCAAGGAAGCGCTGTCCGATGAATTCAAGACATACCAGAAGGGCATCATAGACAATGCGCAGGCGCTCTGTAAGGGTCTGACAGACCGCGGCATCAAGATCGTATCCGGCGGCACGGACAATCATCTGATGCTCGTAGATCTGACAAACTTCGGACTGACGGGAAAAGCGATCGAAAAGCTGCTCGACGAAGCGCACATCACATGCAATAAAAATACGATCCCGAACGATCCGCAGTCTCCGTTCGTAACGAGCGGCATTCGTCTTGGAACGCCCGCGGTAACGTCCAGAGGAATGAATACGGACGATATGGACAAAATCGCGGAAGCGATCGCGCTTGTCATCAAAGGCGGCGAGGAAAAAGTGCCGGAAGCAAAGGCGATCGTAGATACGCTGACGGAGAAATACCCGCTGATTTAGAAGACTGCGCGCACTCCGGACTTAAGGGGATACGACTTGACAAAAAGTGCCGTTTGTGATACAGTGTGTCCGGGATAATTGTATACAATTATCCCAAGATATATTTTAATAGTAGGAGGAAATTATTATAAAAAAGAAATTTTTAGCAGCAATGCTTGCGGCTGCAATGGTATTATCTATGACGGCATGCGGCAGCACACAGGAAGAAGCTCCGGCAGCGACGGAGAGCGCTGAAACAGAAAGCGCGGCGCAGGAGACTGCTGCGGCTGAGACAGAGTCTGCGGCGGCAGAAACGGAGAGCGCGGATGCATCCGGAAAAACTTACATTATTGCAACAGATACTGTATTTGCTCCGTTTGAATTCACAGACGCAAGCAACAACTTCGTTGGTATCGACGTTGATCTGTTAGCTGCGATCGCTGAAGATCAGGGCTTTTCTTATGAATTACAGTCTCTTGGATTTGACGCGGCGCTTCTTGCGGTAGAATCCGGACAGGCAGACGGCGTGATCGCCGGTATGTCTATCACAGATGAAAGAAAAGAGAAATTCGATTTCTCCGATTCTTACTATGACGCAGGCGTAACGATGGCGGTTGCAAAGGGTTCTGAGATCGCTTCCTTTGAAGATCTGAAAGATCAGAAGGTCGCTGTTAAGACAGGTACGAACGGCGCGGCGTTCGCGAAATCCATTGCTGACGAGTATGGCTTTGAAATCGTAGAATTTTCTGATTCACCGACGATGTATCAGGACGTTATCACAGGCAACACAGTAGCATGCTTTGAAGATTATCCTGTTATGGCTTACAACATCCAGCAGGGCGCAGGCATGGAAATGCCGGGTGATGTAAACGAATCCCAGACGCCTTACGGCTTCGCTGTTAAGAAGGGCGAGAACGCGGAGCTGCTTGAAATGTTCCAGGCAGGTCTGAAGAACATCAAAGAAAACGGTAAGTATGACGAGATCATTTCTACTTACACAAAATAATGATACGGTTTTTCCGTAGTTAAATGGGTGGCGCATGGAGATGCTTTTCATCATGCGCCGCCACTTAACGACAGAAGAAACGAAAGAAAGGATGGAAAAAATGTCTTTTTTTGAATTAATCAGGGAGAACGGGGTATATCTGCTGGCCGCGATGGGAAAAACGCTTGAGCTGACTTTTTTGTCGCTTGTATTCGCGGCGGTGATCGGTCTGTTTTTCGGTCTTTTGAACGTATCCAAAAACAGAGTCCTCAACGTGATCGCCAACGTTTACATCGACTGCATCCGCGGCGTACCGCTGATCGTACTTGCATTCTTCGTATATTTCGGCATTCCGATGGCGACGGGCGTGCGGCTGACTGCGCTTGTGGCGGGTATTATTTCCCTCAGTATGAACGCGGGCGCTTATATGGCGGAGATCGTGCGCGCCGGCATCCAGTCGATCGACAAGGGACAGATGGAGGCTGCGAGGAGCCTTGGGCTGCCGTACGGCACGGCGATGCGCAAGGTCGTTCTGCCGCAGGCGATCAGGGTAATGATTCCTTCGATCATCAATCAGTTCATCATTACGCTGAAAGATACGTCGATCCTTTCCGTGATCGGATTCCCGGAGCTTGTAAAAGCGGGACAGATCGTTATCGCCCGGAACTTCGAGACGTTTAAGATGTGGGCGATCATCGGTATTATGTATCTGATCGTGATCACGACGCTTTCAAAGATTGCAAGAGCGCTGGAAAGGAAGATTTCCTATGGAAAATAAAAACAGTAAAATCAGTATCAAAGGGCTCAGGAAGAGCTTCGGACATCTGGAAGTCCTGAAAGGGATGGACGTGGAGATCACGGAAGGGGAGGTCGTATGTCTGATCGGACCGTCCGGCTCCGGCAAGAGTACGTTTCTGCGCTGCCTGAACGCGCTTGAGAAGATCACGGCGGGCACGGTTATTGTCGACGGCTATAACCTGACGGACAAAAAGAATGTCAACATTAATAAAGTCAGAGAAAACATCGGCATGGTGTTCCAGCATTTTAATCTGTTTGCGAATCTCAATGTTATTGAGAACATTATGTTGGCTCCGGTCGAATTAAAGAAAATGACAAAGGAGCAGGCGCGCGAGAAGGGGATGGAGCTGCTTGCGATGGTCGGTCTGGAGGAAAAGGCCGAGGTCTATCCGAGCAAGCTGTCCGGCGGACAGAAGCAGCGCGTAGCGATCGCGAGAGCGCTTGCGATGAATCCCGATATCATGCTTTTCGACGAGCCGACGAGCGCGCTCGACCCGGAAATGGTCGGCGAGGTTCTGGAGGTTATGAAGAATCTGGCAAAGAACGGCATGACGATGGTCGTCGTTACGCACGAGATGGGATTTGCGAGAGAGGTTGCAAGCCGCGTCATCTTTATGGACGAGGGCGTTATTGTGGAGGAAGGCACACCGCAGGAGGTACTGCTGAATCCGCAGCAGCCGCGTACGATCGATTTTCTGAATAAGGTGCTGTAAAAACAAAAGGCAGAAAGCATCCGTCTTGATTTTCTTTACGGATCGTCTTTCTGCTTTTTTTTATGGTAGTATAAACATAAGTCTGCGGATTTTATAATTAGGATTCGGGTGTCAAAAGGTTTTATTTTTACGATGCCTGATCAAATTGTACAAAAATTTTATTTCCTGTTCTAGGCTGCGGATATAAGACTCTCTAAGAGTTCCGGCAAAGGTCTGAAATAGTCTGACGCAACCGGCGAAGATTCGCCATCCGTGGCTCAGCTTCGCCTTTTTCGGACATCGTGTCCGAAAATTGCTGTATGGAGGCGGAACACTAA